>JAGFXN010000021.1 GCA_017861215.1 Deltaproteobacteria bacterium
ACTGTTCAACAGCCTCACCTTCCCAGTCTGCCAGTATGGCGCCGGTCGTGCCTGGCACCGCCTCCATAAGTTGTTTCAGTATAGCCTTGAACGGCACCGTGAACTCCTAAAATCGGGGATGGCACCATGTAGACAGGGGCCAGGACAATCGAAACCCGCACAGAAATGACTGGGACCTGAACCCCGGTTCCGCTTCAATTCAGTTTTACCGACACAAGCTTTGACACCCCGGGCTCCTCCATCGTTATGCCATAAAGAGTATCGGCGACAGCCATGGTAGTCTTGCTGTGCGTTATCAGGATGAACTGGGAAAATAGCGACATCTCCCGGACCAGCTCATTGAATCTGCCGATATTGGCATCGTCTAGCGGTGCATCTACCTCATCCAGGAGGCAGAAGGGGGACGGCTTGATCAGAAAAATTGAAAATATCAGGGCAACTGCCGTCAGCGCTTTTTCTCCACCGGACAGAAGCGAGACATTCTGCAGTTTCTTGCCGGGCGGCTGGACAATAATATCGAGTCCGGTTTCCAGGAGATCATCCTCATTGGTAAGTTTCAGTTCAGCTCTCCCGCCACAGAACAGCCGCGGGAAAACCTCCTTGAACTTCTCGTTTACCAGCTCGAAAGTTTCGGCAAAACGCTTTCTGGTTGTCCGGTTTATCCGCTGAATCACCTGCTGGAGCGAATTCAGCGACTCTTCCAGATCAGCTTTCTGTCCGACAAGAAAAGTATGCCGCTCCTCAAGCTCCTGATATTCCTCAATAGCCGTCAGATTGACCTCACCGAACTCGTCAACCTGATTCTGCAGTTCGAGCTGCCGGAGAGCCATCTCCGTCTCGTCGCCTGCAACATCAAGAGAGTGCGCCGCAACATCCGAGATTTCCATCCGGAAGCGCTCTCGTAACTGTGCCTCCAGATTATTCAACTCCAGCAGGGCGGCTGACTGTTTGTAACCGGTTTCGGCAGTCAAGCGCCGCAAAGCCTCTTCTTCACCTTTTATCTCCTTGAGCTGATGCTCCTCCTCCTTGAGAGCCAGCAATGCGGCATCATAGGCGGCTTTGACGACCACAAGGCGCTCTTCCCTTGCGACATGCTCCTTTTGCTGCAGGCGCAGTTGTTCCCCGGCTGCAGCGGATTCGCTTCTGATACGCTCCAGAGCTGCTTCCCCCTGCTGCAGCGCATCAGTCTGTCGCGCCAACCGCTCTCGCAGACTGTCGTGAAGGTGAACAACCCGCTGGATTGCTGCCAGAGCAGATTCCTGTTTTTCCTTGAGGGAGGCAGCCCGTACTTTCATGGCGGTAACTTCGGACCGTGCACCATCTATTGAGTTGCGCTTGGCAGCAAGATCGTCCTGAATAAGGGCAATCTCCTGCTCAAGCACTGATTTCAAAGTTTCTGCAGACTCCTTCCTGATGCCGGCAGCAATCATCTCCCGCTGCAGAAGCTCACGCTCTTCGTTGAGCTGCTCATCCTCATGGCTCTTGAGCTGTATCCGGTCATGGAAACGCTGCACCTCCTCAAGCGCACGCTGCAAATCCTTTTCCGCGGTAAGCAGTGAAATTTCAGAATTACGCTGCGCCTGTTGCAGGGTTTGGAGTTCCTTGCCGGCAGCAGATATTTGGAGCAGGTGTTCATGCCGTGCGGCAGAAAGCGTCGCGACCTTCTCTCCACAGGAGATTTTTCGTGCAGCAAGCGCCCTGATTTCCCGTTTTTTGTGAATAAGTCCTTGCTGTACCGGCTCGCGCGAGCCGCCGACGACAATGCCGCCGTACGCCAGATCGCCCTGCAGGGTTACAAAGCGGAAATCATGGTGTGCCTTTGCAAGCCTGACGGCTGTTTCCAGGTCAGGAACAAGCATCACCCTGTGCAGAAGTGATTCCATGACCGGCCTGCCCGCTTCAGGGAGTGTAACGAGGGAAAGAAGGGGCTTTGCGCCCTCCGGCAGGGAATCGGCACGCCAGCTGCCGGATACCGGCAGCAGGAAGCCGCATCTGCCGCCGCCACAGTTTTTGAGATGCTGGACTGCGTCGTGAACGTCAGCCTCACTGCCGGCAAGCAGAGACTGCAGCCTGCCGCCAAGCACCGCTTCGAGGGCAGATTCATACTCTTCTTCAACCTCAACCACATCTGCCAGCAGACCGGCAAAGCGTCCCTTGAAAGAGTCAGCAAGCATGAGAGTCCTTACCCCCTGCCCGTAGCCGGCAAACTGCGCTTCAAGGTCCTGCAGCGAGTGCAGTCTGGAGGCAACCGCGCTATGCTCTTCCCGACCTTGCTGCAGTTCCTGCTCAATGCCCGCCAGTGAAGATTTTGCCGCCTCTTCCCCGGCCGATAGGGTGCGAATCGATTCGGCCAGGGTGGCAAGCCGCGACTGCTCTGCAAGCAGTTTTGCCTGAAGGACGACAACATGTTCTTCTGCCTGAACAAGGAGGCCTTGAAGACTCTGCTCCTCGTTCGTGCTCCTCTGCACCCGCTCGGCAAGCTGATCGAGGCTCTTGGCAGCGGCGGCCTGCTGATTGCCGGCCTGACTGATTTCACCGATTAGCCCGAAAAGCCTCTTGCGGCTATCGTCAAGGGTAAGTGAAGCAACCTTTTCTGCGGCGGCCAACTCTTCAAGTTGGCGCTCCTGCTGCGCCAGAGCCTCCTCTTCACCAAGAGAGCTCGAGCTGAACTCGCTGCGGCGCAGTTCTAACAGACCCTTTTCCGCTTCGGCATCCGCAATCTGCCGCTGCAGAAGGACAATCTCTTCACTCAACCGTCCAGACTGTGCTTCCAGCGAGGCAATCTCCCGGCGCTGAAACTCCAGCAGGTTTTCCGCCCCCTGCAACTCTGCCCTTCCCCTGAAAATATCCTCCTGGACAACCGTCAGCCGTTGCTCCTCTTCAAGCAGCTCGAGACGCAACCTGTCAAGCAAACTTTCTTTTAGTTCAAGCACAGCTGCCAGAGCAGCATTTTTATGTTCCAGCGTCGCCACTTCCGTTGCCAGCAGCTCCCGCTGGCCGGAAAGTTCGCCATGACGACGTGATGCAAAAAAAAGCTCAATCCCCCTGAGCTCCTCCCGTACCGCCCGGAAACGTTCTGCCTTTTTCGCCTGACGGTGAAGAGAGTTCAGCTGCCGTTTGACCTCGCCGACGACATCACCGATCCGGAGCAGATTCTGCCGGGTAGCATCTATTTTCTTCAGAGCCACCTGTTTCCGTGACTTGTATTTGGTAACACCGGCAGCCTCTTCGATCAGAAAGCGGCGCTCTTCCGGCTTTGCCATCAGAATCATGCCGATGCGGCCCTGTTCGATTATTGAATAGGCCCGCGTCCCAATCCCCGTATCCATGAACAGCTCGGTTATATCCATCAAGCGACAGGGGGTTCTGTTGAGGAGATATTCACTCTCTCCATCTCTGTAGAGACGCCGCGTGACCTGAATTTCAGAAAAATTCAGGTATTTCGCCGGTATTCTGCCGTCAGAGGTTGAAAAGATGAGGGACACTTCTGCCATCCCCAGGGGCTTCCGTGACTCGCTGCCGCCAAAAATTACATCCTCCATCTGGCGTCCGCGGAGATTTTTTGCCGACTGCTCTCCCATTACCCAACGGATGGCATCAACTACATTCGACTTGCCACAGCCGTTCGGACCGACAACAGCAGTAACCCCTGGAGGGAAATCGAATGTCGCCTTCTCCTCAAAGGATTTGAAGCCGGATATTTCAAGTCGCTTTATTTTCACGCTACGAAGAGTGTCCTTGCGCCGGTAAATTCTGGCATCGTAGCCTAAATCAGGAAGAACGGTCAATCACAAAAGGGGCGTTTTTCAAGCTACCGGTTGCAGTGCAGTACTGCCCACGGTATAGTTAATAGTTGAAATTCAAGTTTGATCCCGGAGTGCCTATGCAGACCATCCGTCATCGCTTCAGAACAGTAGGCATTGCTCTCACCGTTGTCCTGCTCCTGCTTACGGCTGGTTACCTGCTGATGTCAAGGATGATTACCCTTGACACCTACAAAGAAGAGATACTTGCCGAACTTGGCAAGGCCCTTAACCGTCCGGTTGCCTATACAAGCGGCAGGTTCACCTTCAGCTTTGGTCCGGCCTTCTCCTTTAAGGATGTCATCGTCAAGGAACCTGACGGTTCGGCAACCTTTGTGACAGCAAGCAGCCTGACCTGCCGCATCGCCCTTTTGCCGCTTCTCCGCAAACAGATTGTCGTGCACGGGATTATTGCCGAAAAACCTGTCATTCGACTTGAACGCTTCCAGGACGGCACTTTAAATATATCCGACCTTTTAAAAACAAGCGGCGGCAGCGGTGTCCCGCTGAGAGTTGAAGACATCAGACTGAAGGATGGGGATATTACCCTGGTCGATAGACTGCCTCAGCAGGAACAGCTCATCACCAGGTTTACCAGAGTCGATATGTCACTCGACAATTTTGGCCGGTCAAAAAAGATTGGTATAAAATTGACTACCCATCTGGCAGGAGGGGCAAGTGGCACTATTTCTTTACACGGCAAGCTGCAGCTACCCACTAAAGGCACGCCGCTTGACCAGTCGACGCTTGATGCAAAGATAGCAACAAAAGAGCTTGATCTTGGTCATTACTGGTCCTATTACCGCGAATATGTCCCTTTTAAAAAAATCAGCGGCGTTCTTGACATGGACAGCGAGTTTCATGGCAAACTGACCGAATTCAACGCTTCGGGCAAGATGGCCCTGAGTTCACTGCGATTTGATTATCAGCCGGTATTCAAGGCTCCACTATCGCCAAAAATCCTTAAAATGAAATACAGCATGGAAATGAACAAGGCCGACATTGATATCAAGGCAGTCGAAATCAATATTGACGGCACAACAATAAACGGCAGCTGTGCCATCAGGGATTACCGCAGTACAGATCCGAGAATAACCGCACAGGCAGTTACCTCAAATTTCGATCTGGCCAGGTTTCAGCAGTACATCCCGTATGGGATCATTGTCAGACATGTGGCTGACTGGATTGAGCAACATATCAAAGGGGGCATCTATCATCTGATCGATGGTCGTCTCGACGGAAAGGTGAGCCAGATTTTGCATATGGAGCAGGGTGAAAACTTTAACGTCCTCTATATACAAGCCGGCGTGGAGAAAGGGGTTGTCAGTTACGGCAATGCCGTCCCCACTTTTAACAACATCAAGGGACTGCTCGAAATGAAGGGGAAGGATTTCTTTCTCCACAACATGTCGGGCAAATTCGGTAACGCTCCGCTGACACTTGAAGGGAAGATTACCGACTATCCTCTTGACAAGCCAAGCGGCTATCCATTCCGGATGACTATAAGCCCCGGCGGAAATGAAATAGCCTGGCTGCTCGGGAAAAACTGGGCGAGCCGGTTTTCCTGTAATGGCAACTCCTCGCTAACCCTTACCGGCGAGGGCTATACGAGCGGTTACAATCTGGCCGGTGAATGGAATCTGACTCCGGCAGCATACAAGTACGCGAATCTGATCGCCAAACCTGTCGGCACCAGTTCTATCATTAACTTCAGAGGTTCGTTAAGCCCGAGCGAGGCGCTTCTGACCTCTCTGCACTACACCGTTGGCAGTCTTACCGTGGATATGTCGGCAAAATACCGGTTCGGTGCCGCCAACAGTCTGGAACTTCTTATAAACACGAACTCTTTCAGCCTTGAAAATATCACGGGAATGAGTCCGGCACTCAGCCAATATCAGCCATCCGGCAAGGTACAGCTTGCTGTAAGTGGCATTTCAGCGGACGTTGCCAAAGATGACATCCGCTGGCAAGGGATAGTTGCCTTGAAGAACGCATCCATTCGCTACTCAGCGGCAGAAAAACCTCTTACGGCAATAAACGGCTCCTTGACCTTTGATGCTGATGCCATGGAAACTTCACAGTTGACAGCGCGCATCGGCAATACAACTTTTGCCGGGAAAGGGGCGATAAGCAGTTTCACTCCGCTCACCGTCAATGCACTCTTCACTTCACCCAGAATCAACCTGGCTGACTTTGGTATCACACACCAGAATAAAGTACCGTTCGTCACGAAAGTTCACGGTGAAATATCTTTACGGGAAAACAATCTGACCCTTAAATCACTATCAGGGAATATAAACAGTTCGCAGATGACCATAAAAGGGGTCGTTGCCGATTTTGACGCGCCGCGGGCCGATCTCGCCATCTCCTCCAGCTACCTTGACATTGCCGACATCATGCTGCTTGCGGGTCTTGACAAAAAGGGGAAAAAGCCTGCCGGAAAGGCTGCCGCCCCAACTGTGAAAGCCACGATCAAGGCGGAGAGAGGAATCTATAGCGGGGTAGGCTTTGCAAAGCTAAACGCTACTATAAATATGGCAAACCAGACAATACAGCTTCAGCCCCTGGAAGCGACTGTTTTCGCGGGAAAACTGGCCGCAAACGGAATAATAGTCACAAACTCCCTTCCTCCCAGATATCAGCTAGACTTCAAACTGGCAGACGCTTCCGCCTCAGAAATTATCCACCTCCTGGCCAAAGACAAAAGGGAACTCACCGGGACAGTGTCCCTTGAAGGGCATCTGACCGCCAGGGGGGGAACCGCTGACACCTTGAAAAAGACCGTTGCCGGAGTTGTCAAGTTTCATGCCCATAACGGGTCAATGCGCCAGTTCCCGGTTCTCTCGAAAATTTTCTCGATTCTGAACATTTCGCAGCTTTTCAGCTTGAGACTGCCGGATATGGTATCGGAAGGGATGCCCTATAACGACATCATTGCAACGACTTCGATCAAGGACGGCACTGTCAGCACCGATGACCTCTTCGTTGCCAGCAATGCCATGAACTTCTCCTGGGTAGGGAAATACGATTTCATCAATGACAACATGGATTTTACGATTGGCATCCAGCCTTTGCAGACTGTTGACAAGGTCGTCAGCCATATCCCCATTGTCGGCTGGATTCTCACCGGAAAAGACAAATCATTGATCTCCGCTTACTTTGAAGTCAAAGGGAAAGCCAGCGAACCGGAAGTATCGGCAATCCCGGTAAAGTCTCTGGGCAAAGGCATCCTGGGCATATTCAAGCGCGTCTTTCAGCTGCCGGCAAAACTCATTACAGATACCGGCGAAGTAATTCTCGGCAACTGACATTGATTGGAGATTCCTTTTCGGCACCCGTTTATGCTGGACATTTCGTTCCACACATGCTAGAAAATTTCCGGTTTTGATAATTACCACGCATGTCAATAAACTTTACAAAGAAGGGGGTGAATCTCTTGGCTCACAAGATTTCCGACGAGTGCATTAACTGCGGCGCATGTGACGACTCCTGTCCGGTCAACTCGATCAGCGAGCAGGGTGAGAAGCGGGTAATCGACGCTGATACCTGCATTGACTGCGGCGCATGTGTTGACACATGCCCTGTAAACGCCATCAGCGCCTGATCAGCTGCTCTCAGCAAAAAAAAAGACCGGCACACAATGCGTGCCGGTCTTTTTTTTGCCTGTTACGAAACAAATTACTGCGTTGCGACTGTTGAACCGGCAATCTGCACCGAATAATCTGTCGCCTCCTTGGGAACAGCACTCATGACAATTACAAACGGGATGGCACTCCCTGGTTTCACTCCCAGGTTAGCCAGTGAATCGCCAAACTGGTTATTCATTGCTTCTTCAATCTTTACCAGAGAGAGAGAAGCCAATTGATCGTTAGAGAGCGAGTTCCCGCAGAAGGCACTCTTGCTGGCAAGTACTACCCCTCCGGGGCCAAGAATTGAAAGCTTTACCTGGACAGAAGCACGTGGCTTCTTGAAGTTGTTGACCGCCTCTCCCTTGACAACAAAAAGTTCCCCGGCGCTGCTGTTGACAACATAGGAGGAAAGGAGGTTCCTGATGGTCATGCTCCCCTCTTCAGCATTCTTATCGCCGTACCAGTCGACAAGAAAACCCAGCCCTACCCTGGAGAAGGCTTTCGGCCCGCCAAAGAAATAGACTCCTGAAACTCCCAAAGCAACAATAAGCAAAATAGCCCCGAGGATCAAAAAAAGCGGGAAGCGGGAAGGGCTCTTGCGTGACAAGAGAGACGCTGGCACAAGGTCTTCATCAAGAGATGACGGGAATGGCGCAGGCGCCAGATCCTGATCCGGCGAAGACAGATGCTCGTGAGCAGCAGCGTGATCGGATTTTGTACCATCAGCCATCTCACCAAAACTGAAATCACCGAAATTGACGCTGCCTCCCCCTTCCGCAGGCGAGTCAGGTGGTTTAGGCTCATCAGCCTGGTCTGCGTTGAATGACAGAAGAAAGTCATCATGTCCAGCGGCAGGCGCAGAGTCAGGTGACGGGGCAGCATCAAAGGAAAAATCTGCTGCTGATGCCTCAGGAAAAGACCCGGCAGTCACAGCAGATGACGGCGGAGGTTGGGCAAAAGAGACCTCGCCGAAGTCAATTGAAAAATCTTCCGGGGGGGCTTCCTGGGGAGACGGCTTCACCTCTGCAGGTGTAGATTGCAGGTTTATATCGCCAAAATCGAAATCATTGTCGGCATCTGCAGCTGCCTGCGGCTGCAAAGCATCTTTCGAAACAGCCGTTGAGGCAAAAGAGGAAGCATCAAATTCTGCAGTAGCAGCAGGCCGGTCAAGACTGACAGAAGTATCCTTCCAGTCAAATTCGTCGGCAACAGAGGATTTGATCTCAGCGCCAGCATGTTCAGGAGCCTGCTCCTGATTAAAAGAGAAATCGCTACGTTCACTGGAAGAATCGCTCGTAAAATCTGTCGGCGCCTCAGTAGTGGGTGGTTGAACCACTGCCGGTGGCGGCTGCAGAGATGCGGCCGACGACTCTTCCTTATCGACAACAAAGACTTCCTTGCATTTGGCACAGCGAACCTTTACCGCACCGTTGGCAAGTTTTGCATCATCTATCCTGAACTTGGCACTGCAATGATCACATTGGATAATCATTCTGCTCTCCAGTAGCTGGTTAATGAAAGGGGGAAGAGCCCAGAAAATCTACCGGGGCTGTTATAATGGAGAACTTCTAACTCCGCTATCTCGTTATGATTTTTTTATTTGCTATAGCAGAAACATTAATTACTGTCAAACTATTAATCTCGCCCAACCATCCCTGCAAACCACCTGAAAGCCAGACCTTGCCCTGCCTGTAGGCCCTTTCAGGATTCCGGCTAAAGTCCTTGAGTTTGGTGAGATAATAGTGTAAAAGAATATTCTCCAAGGGCGGTTAGCTCAGATGGATAGAGTACAGGCCTCCGAAGCCTGGGGTCGTGGGTTCGAATCCCATGCCGCCCGCCAAACAATAACAGAGGGTTACAGTTCACGCTGTAGCCTTTTTTTATTTAGCACCCCTCTTCTGCAAGCATGGCAGAATCAGCAAGAAAATGGAACGGTACCTTTTCCCCGACAGCAAAGAATGAGCTATCTGCCGACAACAGAGCGACAGCATCGGCGTGCAACAGGGTTTTCTGCAGACCAGTCTGCTGATTCCCTGCTGACCTGATCCTGAAGAAATCGCCATCCCGCAGCACCTTTATCCTCAACAGACTCGCTTTCCCGGCCTTCTTGTGAATCTCCTCGTCAAGAATCCCCTTGAATGCCGGACGGAACACCCGTTTGTGACCCATCATCTTCAGCAGGGCAGGCCGGACAAACTCTTCAAATGTCAGCAGGGACGAAACCGGATTACCGGGCAGCGAAAATACCGGCGTAGCGCCTTTCAGGCCGAAAGCTGTCGGCCCGCCCGGCTTAAGATCAACTTTCCAGAAAACAGGCTTTACCCCCACCTCCGCCAGCACCTGCCTGACCAGATCACGCTCGCCCGCAGAAACTCCGGCAGAAGTAACCAGAACATCACAGCCGAGCCCGGCAGTCACCTTTTCGCGCAAGCTCTCCCTGTTATCACGGGCAATACCGAGCATGACCGGTTCACCCCCTGCCTCAAGCACTGCCGCAGCCAGAGCAGGGGAGTTGCTGTTGATGATGCCGCCGGCCGGAATATCGGCACCGACTTCGACTAGTTCATCTCCGGTTGACAGAATTGCCACCCTGACACGCCTGAAAACATTCACGGTCGTAATCCCTGTCGCCGCCAGCATACTGACTTCGGCGGCCCTGATGACAGTGCCGGGGCTGACCACAGTCTCACCAGACCTGACATCCTCACCCGTGAACCTGATATGCTGCCCCTTTTTCACTCCGGCCGGCACCGTGATGCTCTCCGGCGCTTCCAGAAGGATCTCCTCGAAAGGAATGACCGCATCACAATCATCCGGCACCGCCGCACCGGTCATGATTTTCACTGCGGTGAAAGGCGGCAGAGACTGGCCATAGCGGTCGCCCGCCATAACGGAACCGGCAACAGCAAGTTCCCGGCCAGATTCACATTCAGCAGCTCGTACCGCATAGCCATCCATTGCCGAGTTGTCAAAGGTCGGCAGATCCCAGCCTGCCGGAACAGTCTCGCAGGCGACCATACTGACAGCGTCAAGCAGCGATACGGTAGTAGCAGGAAGGGGATTGACTGATTCCAGGATAATGCTTTGTGCCTGCTGAAATGATGGCATGCCTACTCCGTAAAAAAAAGCACTACGATACATTATTGCCAAGGTTCAACCTTTTCACTGCATCATCATCTCCATCAGCCGGAAGCCATCAGCCAGAAGCAGTGCCGACTTCTTTGCCGACTCTTCATCGTAACCGGCAATGCCTGGCTTGACTGTATCCTCGCCGGCATAGATTATAAACGGGACCGGATCAGAGGTATGGGTCATGCGGGCCACCGGCGTCGGATGATCGGGGGTACAGAGAATCCGGAAATCGCCAAACCTTTTTACCCCTTCAAGAACAACGCCGACAACCTCGGCATCAAAGTCCTCGATAGCCTTTAATTTGTGCTCCAGATTCCCGCCATGTGAAGCCTCGTCCGGAGATTCAACATGCAGATACACGTAATCGACCCTCTCCAGAGCAGCCAGAGCAGCTTCCGCTTTTCCCCGGTAATTAGTATCGATGTAACCCGTGGCCCCTGCCACCCTTATTATCTCCAGCCCGGCATAAACACCGATGCCGCGCACCAGATCAACCGCCGAGATAACAGCACCGGTCAGCCCGAATTTTTCCGCATACGTCTGCATCTGCGGCGCTTTTCCCTGCCCCCACAACCAGGCAGAGTTTGCCGGAATCTTTCCGGCATCAAGCCTGCGGCGGTACTGGGGGTGGTTATGAAAGACCAGCTGCGAGGCATTCATGAGATTGATCAGCTTGTCGGCGCCATCACCGGCAGGCAGATACTCGAGTATAGACTGTCCGGTAATATCGTGCGGCGGAGTTGCCGTTATCTGATCTGTGCCGCCTCGCCAGACCAGCAGATGACGGTAGCTGATGCCAGGATAAAACTGGAACTCATCATTGCCCAGCTCTTTCTGCAGCGCCTCTACCAGCTCGCAACCCTCTTCTGTCGAGATATGCCCGGCA
>JAGFXN010000174.1 GCA_017861215.1 Deltaproteobacteria bacterium
TGAGCTATTGAGGCAGGCGATGCATTTCTTGAGCTTCCACCCGTTTTTTTCTCGCCGCTGAACATATTTACTGCACCTACTATTACAGCTAGGATGATCAAAGTAGGCACAAGGAAACCTATAGAACACCCGCTACCAGTACTCGTTCCGTAATCACTATCAGAAGATTCCCTGTCCTTTTCCCTATCCCTTTTATACTCCTGGTCTTTTTCATATTCATCACGCGCTCTGTCTTTTTTCCCTAGCTCATGACCTCTTTCTCGTTCTCTGTACTCGTCTTCGAATTCTAATAGCCCTTTTTGTTTTAAGTCCTTCCCCTCACGTGCGTCTTGATAGCCATCATCATATTTTCCCATATAACCCTCCAGAAAGTGCCTTAGAAATAAGAGCCAGAAACAGTCTTATGAGGTTACAGCTACATTAGAGGTGCCATTTATTTAAAAGCGGCCAACATCTTATTGAGCAGTTAGAGTGTGGTATCTACTGGTAGATGCATGCATCTACCAGTAGATACTTTCATCTATATGTATATACCTAGTATTCATCTACCTGTAGATGCTTTTACAATGTGGCTCCGACAATCGATTCGTACCGATTCCACCTCCTTGGTATCACACCTCTCCGCATTAAAAAATCAAAAACTTTCGCCGGCAAACAACCGGCATAACGAACTGCCGCCCCCGCGTACCGGCCATAAAAATTTCCATCTTTTGTAACACCGCTGTAACATTTTGTTGCTATAGTTACGATCATGAAACGATACCAGAGAGGATAAACAATGTTCGGACTGATACCCAAGGAAGAGAAATTTTTTCAGATGTTTCAGGAGATGGGCGACATCATTGTCGAAGGCGCGCAAGAGCTCAAGAAGATGCTCGATGACTACGCTGATCCCGCGGCAAGCCAGAAGGCCATCAAGGATATCGAGCATCGCGGCGACCACCAGACCCACGACATCATCAAGAAGCTGAACACCAGCTTCATCACCCCCTTCGACCGGGAGGACATCTATGCGCTGGCAGCGGCCCTGGATGACATCCTCGACCTGATCGACGGCTCGGCTCAGCGGTTCGTCATGTACAATGTGGAAGCCTCCACTCCCGAGGCCAGGGAGCTGGCCTTTCTGATTCTGCAGGGCGCCGAGGTGATCAACCGGGCGCTCCACGTCATCGGCGGCAAACTGGAGCCGATCGCCGAGTACTGTGTGCAGATAAACGCCATGGAAAACGAGGCCGACCGGGTCTGCCGCGAGGCGGTCAGCCGGCTGTTCGACGAGGAGAAGGACCCGATTCAGCTGATCAAGTGGAAGGAAATTTACGAGACCCTGGAGAAGGCGACCGACAAGTGCGAGGATGCGGCGAATATTCTGGAAAGTGTGGTAGTGAAAAATGCCTGATGTTACGCTGATTATGCTGGTGCTGGTAGTTATTGCGGCTCTTGCCTTCGACTATATCAACGGCTTTCATGACACTGCCAATGCCATCGCCACCTGTGTCTCCACCCGGGCGCTGACGGTAAAGACGGCCATTTTCATGGCGGCAATTCTTAATTTTGCCGGGGCGATGGTTTCGACCAAGGTCGCGGCCACGATCGGCAAGGGGATAGTCGACAAGGACCACGTCACCCAGATGGTCGTGCTGGCCGGCATCCTCGGCGCCATTATCTGGGATATCATAACCTGGTACTACGGCCTGCCTTCTTCATCGTCCCATGCGATTATCGGCGGCCTGATCGGCGCGGTGATGGCGCACTCGGGTGCGGCCGCCCTGCACTGGGCCGGCCTGAAAAAAATCGTGCTGGCGCTGCTCATCTCCCCGGTTATCGGCACGATTATCGGTTTCATCTTCATGGTGATCATCTATTGGGCATTCCGCAGGAAATCCCCCTCCGGCCTGAATAAAGGCTTCAAGCGGCTGCAGATTGTGTCGGCGGCCTTCATGGCGTTTTCCCACGGCACCGCCGACGCCCAGAAATCCATGGGGGTCATCACCATGGCTCTGTTGAGTTACGGGCTCATTCCGACTTTCGATGTGCCGACCTGGGTGAAAGTCGCCTGCGCCGTGTCAATGGGTATCGGTACCGCGGCGGGCGGCTGGCGGATCATCAAGACGGTCGGCCACGACTTCGTCAAGCTGCAGCCGGTACACGGCTTCTGCGTGGAAACCGCCTCGGCCGGGGTCATCCTCGGCGCCGCCTCCATCGGCATGCCGGTCAGCACTACCCATGTCATCACCTCCACCATCCTCGGTGTCGGCCTCTCCAAGCGGCTCTCCGCGGTCAACTGGACCGTGGCCCAGCGGATCCTCGTCGCCTGGGTGCTGACCATTCCGGCCTCGGCCATAGTCGCCTTTGCCAGCTACCTGCTGCTGTCCCCGTTTCTGGGAAAGTAAGAGCTTGTCCGTACATGGCGTTATGCGAGCCCGTACTGTTTATGTACGGATAAGCGCTCAGGGCAGGGCAGTGCGGCTGCGCGGCGCGGACTGTCTCATTGCTTCAGTCTGCCGCAGATCACTCTCTGGCTGACAATGTCGGCCAGCAGCGTGAACTCCTCTGCCAGGTCCACAACCCGCAGATAATCGGCAAAGCCGGCATCATCGGGCAGCAGGTCGGCCAGACGGTTGGGCAGCCTTGACAGCAGCTGCTCGTTGGTCACGCACCCTTCTCCCCCGGGGTAGATGGCGACATAGAAAATGTCTGACTCGACCAGATCCTGGAAAAAATGTGAGCCGAACGACAGTTCCGGCGTGAGGCTGCCGGCAGAGAAGGCCACCTCTGCCAGGGCCGCCATCCGGTCGATCTCGGCAAAGCGTACCGGCACCCCCATCTCCGGCGTTGTGGTGCCAAGGCGGCCGGGCGCCATGAGGAGAACCGGCATCTCCTCCCGCGACGGAATCAGCCTGTTCAGCCGGCCGATGATCCGGGCAATTTCATAGCGTCCGCTCAGCGGCAGAGCCAGAAATGCGCCGCTGGCAACATGAATCACCCGTCGCAGCGGCAGATGGATGCCGCCACCGAGAAAATGCCCCCGGGAGCGGAACAGCAGGGCATCTTGCGGGAGATTTTCGGGAATGTCCACACGCTGGATCTGCACCCCTTTTGTCTGCAGCGGGCGACACTGGACAAGGTTTATCCGCAGACCTCCGCCTGCCGCTGAATTGGCGGTAAACTCCAGATCCACCGGGTAGTCGTACGCCTTCTCCAGTGTGGCAAGCAGCCGGCCCATTATTGCCGGAAAATCCCCTTCGGCCAGCAGGCGGTCAAAAGTAAGCCCCTTTTCCACCCCTCTGCCGCCCTGGCGCGGCAGGGTGATGCCGAAGGAGCGGAAGACTTCGGGGAGCGGCACACCTTCCGCCAGCAGGGTCGAGATCGGCATGGTCTGGCAGCTGTTTTCCTCGATGTTCAGCAGGTCGATCTGTCTCTGGCAGAAGCGCTGCCCGCTCTCCAGGCTGCCGAACGGCACCACGGTCGGCTGGTCCAAAGACACGGTCCGGGTATAATCCCCCGCCACACGGGCCGTGGCGCGGGTGCCAAGCCCGAACACCAGTCGCAGCATCCCCGCATGGGGATTCACCGACTCGTCCCAGACGAAGGTGTTGTAGGACAGCCCGACCCCTGCTATCTCCGGAAAGAAGTAACGGCCATGGTATGCCCCGGCAACCCTTTGCACCAGAAGGGCCACCTGCTCCTCCTGCCGGTCCAGCCCTCTCTGCAGCCGGTACTGCAGGGCATCTTCGCTCATGGTGCTGGCGTAGGCCAGCCGCACCGCCTCTTCAAACTGGCAGTAGCGCTCTTCAGGGGTTCCCTGGTTCACGCAGAAGAAACTGCCATACTTGCCGGCAAAGGCATTGCCGAAGCCGTCCTCCTGCAGACTGCTCAGCCGGACGATGATCGGGTACTGGCCGAAGTATTCAAGGAGCTTCTGAAATTCCTCGCAGATTCCCGCCGGGAAAGAGCCCAGATGAAGAAGCTTGCGCAGTTTAGCCGCCCCCTCGAAGTAGTCTTCCGGGCTTTTGTGCTCCATGAAGACCCGCCACCAGCCGTTGTGAATCAGATAGGTATGGAAAAGGTCCGAGCCGATAAAAAAGGAATCATGGGGCTCGATCAGTTCGCTCCAGTCAAATTCCGGATCCTTGGCAAGGATCGCCCGCGCAATCACCATGCCGGCTGCCTTGCCGCCGATGTAACCGGTGCCGATCAGCTGTTCCTTGATCCAGAGGAAGTCCTCAAGGGACACATGCCTGCGCGCCAGCGCCAGCAGCCGCTCGTCCGAGCCGAACAGCAGCCGGCAGAGATTGTCCACCATTGCCTTGCGGCTCCTGTCGCTCCCCCTGCCGTGAGCCAGTT
>JAGFXN010000175.1 GCA_017861215.1 Deltaproteobacteria bacterium
TCCTCATCCAGCCCGGGATGGAGGTGCCGGTAGGGACGGTGCTGGCGACAATTGCTCCCGAGGTGGCGGCTCCTCCCTCGGCAGAACTGCCGCCGGCAGCCGCCGTCAGTATACCGCTCCCGGCGGCCGCGGTAGATCCGACAGCGCCGAAACTTGCGCCCTTAGCAGCCGCGGCGCAGCGAGTGGCGGCCTCACCCTCGGCACGCAAGCTGGCCGCTGAAAAGGGGCTGGATATTGCGATTATCCACGGTACCGGTCCCCACGGTGTCATCCAGTTGGCCGATGTGGAACGGGCGGCACAGGAGCGGCAGGCGGCCGCGCCAGTGCCGCAGCCGCCTGCTGCGGAAAAGGCCGTGACAGATTATCAGGCCGGCATGCGCCAGGCCATTGCCGCGGCCATGAGCCGCTCCAACCGCGAGATTCCCCATTACTATCTGGAAAACGCCATCGATATGAGCGCCGCGCTCCGCTGGCTGGAGGGGGAGAACCTGAAGCGCTCCATCAAGGAGCGGATTCTGCCGGTGGTACTCCTCCTCAAGGCTGTTGCCCGGGCGCTGGCGGCTGTGCCGGAACTGAACGGCTTCTGGCTCGATGGCCGTCACCAGGTCCAGGAAGCCATCCACATCGGCTTTGCCATCTCGCTGCGCCAGGGGGGACTGATTGCTCCCGCCATCCATAATGTGAATCTTTTGAGCCTGGACGAGCTGATGGCGGCGGTGCGGGACCTGATCAACCGCACCCGGGCCGGACGACTGCGCAGTTCGGAGATGACCGATGCCACTCTTACCGTGACGAACCTGGGTGACCTGGGGGTGAACACGGTGTACGGAGTCATCTACCCTCCTCAAGTGGCGCTGGTCGGTTTCGGCCGGATTGCCGAACGACCCTGGGCGGAAAACGGCATGCTTGGAGTACGGCGGGCAGTGACGGCCACGTTGTCTGCCGATCACCGTGCCACCGACGGTCACCGCGGCTCGCAGTTCCTCGAAGCCCTCAACCGCCACTTGCAGACCCCGGAGGACCTATGACAAGTGAGCGGCTCAAGGAGATCGTCTTCAGCCAATTGCGCCAGGTTGCCCCCGAAGCCGATCCGGCGACCCTGCGTCCGGAAGAGAACATCCGCCAGGCGCTCGACATCGACTCCTACGATTTTCTCCAGTTCCTCATCGGCATCAGCGAGGAGACCGGCGTGGAGATCGCCGAGGCAGACTACGAGCAGACCTTTACCCTGGAAAAACTGTTACGGTATTTGTCATTCCGCCTTCCATAAGAAAGCCTTGGTGCAGTCCCTCGAACTGCAATAGTTCACATTTTCCATCATATAAAACGATTTCAGGGCACAACCCGCTTTGAGCGGTCAAAGGTCTTTATGTCCCCGGCCATGCCTTCTTCCTGAAACGGTGCAAGTTCTTGAGAAGCGCCGTGCATGATGGTTTGACAAACCGCTATTCTAATGTACTGTTACAGGGAATTCTGCAGCCATTGAGGAGACAAGCGGCATGACCACCCCGGCTGAACTCTATCCCTTGATCATCTATGTAACCTTCACGGTCATCATCGTCAGCGGCCTGCTGCTGGCCGCCCGCTTTCTCGGCAGCGGCGGCACCAGCCGCAACAAGAGCCTCCCCTACGAATCCGGCGTTATCCCGAGCGGTTCGGCACGTCTGGCGACCAATGTGCCCTTCTATCTGGTGGCAATCTTCTTCATCGTCTTCGATGTGGAATCCGCCTTCATCTTCACCTGGGCATTAGCCTGGCAGGAGCTGGGTCTGCCCGGTCTGCTGCATATCACCTTCTTTATCGTCGCCCTGCTGGGGGGGCTGGTGTGGATCTGGATGAAGGGGGGGCTGGAATGGGGCCCTTCCCGCAGTGCGACTTCGCCAAAAGTCCATCTGCGGCGTTAGGTTCGTCGCGATGCACTCAACGTACCGTCCCGGTACGCCTCGCGCCTCACTTCTCACCTGCCTTGCAGCTGGAGCTTTTTGCTGTGTCGCGAAACAAATTGCTGGATTTTGTTCTGTTTTGTAAGGTGCCTGCGTGACTGACAGCAACCACGACAACATACTTCTCACCAACCTTGACGATCTGATCAACTGGGGGCGGGCCAACTCGCTCTGGCCGATGTTCTTCGGGCTCTCCTGCTGTTTTGTCGAGATGATGACCTCGTTTACCTCCCGCTACGATGTCTCCCGTTTCGGCGCCGAGGTGCTGCGCGGCACGCCGCGCGAGGCCGATCTGATGGTGATTGCCGGCACCGTCTTCCGCAAGATGGCGCCGTCGATACTCCGTCTGTACGAGCAGATGGCCGAGCCGAAATGGGTCATGGCGATGGGGAGCTGTGCCAATTCGGGCGGCATGTACGATGTCTACAGCGTGGTGCAGGGGGCAAACCAGATCATTCCGGTGGATGTCTACGTTCCCGGCTGTCCCCCCCGTCCCGAGGCTTTCATGCAGGGACTGATGCTGCTGCAGGAGAAGATCCGGAAACATGAGCGGCCGGCACGGCCGGTGCTGCATCTTGCCGGCGGCTCCCAGGGGACGACTGCGCCGGTGCTGGTGGACGGGCTGACAAAGTCCGCTGACACCCGCGGCACCGGCATGCAGGGGACAGCTGCCAGAGGGGTCTCGGTCGGCCATCCCCGGGCCTGGCTGCCGCGTGGCGATGAGATGTGGCGGCCGCCGGCACAGGCCCATGACTACCCGGATTTCGGTCTGCAGGAGGAAATGGCACAGCTGTTCGGGGAACAGGTCAGACGCGATGCCGCCGCCACCGATATGCTCACCTACCGACTCGCGCCCGAGCAGTTGCCCCTGGTTGCCCGCCATCTGCAGAGCCGCCCTGCTGCCCCTTTTCGCCGCCTGGAGGACATCGCCGCCGTTGACAACTCCTGCCGGCGCCACCGGGACGACTACAGCGACTTTACCGTCAACTACCACCTGCTCAATTTCGATATTCCCGGCTACATCAGGCTTAAAGTAGAGCTTGAAGGAAAATATCCAACTATCCGGTCTTTGACGGATATTTATCCGGCAGCAGGCTGGTACGAGCGGGAAGTGTTCGATATGTACGGCATCGGTTTTGCCGGTCACAAAGACCTGCGGCGCATTCTCATGCCCCACGACTGGGAGGGTCATCCGCTGCGCAAGGAGCACCCGTTCCGGGCCACGGAGATGGCGCCCTACACGACGGCCGATGCCCGCAGGCACGATGCGCTGCCGGCCGAAACCTTTTTTGACGAGCCTGACATCGAGACGCTCATCCTTAATCTCGGGCCGCAGCATCCCGGCACTCACGGCATTATCCGCTGCATTCTCAAGCTCTCCGGGGAAGAGATTGTCGACATCGATTTCGATATCGGCTACCACCACCGCGGTGCGGAGAAGATTGCCGAGCGGCAGAGCTGGCACCAGTTCCTCCCCTATACCGATCGGATCGATTATCTGGCCGGGGTGCAGAACAACCTGGCCTATGTGAACTCGGTGGAAAAACTCTGCAGCATTACCGTGCCGGAGCGGGCGGAGGTAATCAGGGTGATGCTGGCCGAACTGTTCCGCCTTGCCAGCCACCTGGTCTGGCTCGGTACCTTTACCGCCGATATCGGTGCCATGACCCCGGTCTTCTATACCTTCACCGACCGCGAAAAAATCTTCGACATCGTCGAACTGATTACCGGCGGCAGGATGCATCCCGCCTGGTTCCGGATCGGCGGCGTGGCCGAAGACCTTCCTTCCGGCTGGGACGCTGCCGTCAAGGAACTGCTGGAATGGCTGCCGCCGCGGCTGGCGGAGTACCGGGCGCTGCTGGAGAAAAATCCGATTTTTCTCGCCCGCCTCAAAGGGGTCGGCGCGATTTCGCTGGCTGACGCCCTTGCCTGGGGACTGTCTGGGCCGAATCTGCGCGCCTGCGGCTTTGCGTGGGATCTGCGCCGGAAGCTGCCGTACTCCGGCTATGACCGGTTCGACTTCGATATCCCGACTGCCGAGCATGGCGACTGCCTGGCCCGCTACCAGGTGCGGATGGCGGAGATGGAACAGTCGCTGCGCATTGTCCGCCAGTGTCTGCAGCAGATGCCCGCCGGCCGCTGGATTACCGACGACTACCGTTTCGTCCTGCCGCAGAAGAGAGACAGCCTCAATGACATCGAGTCGCTGATTCATCATTTTGTCAACAGCACCCGCGGCATGAGCCCGCCGCCCGGTGAGAACTACTCTGCCATCGAAGCGCCGAAAGGGGAGAACGGCTACTTTGCCGTCTCGGACGGACTCAGCACCCCGTACCGGCTGCGGATCAAGACCCCCAGCTTCCCG
>JAGFXN010000176.1 GCA_017861215.1 Deltaproteobacteria bacterium
TACCGGAATCGATGGCAACCAGGATCAGGCCGGGCAGTGCCGTGCAGATTACGCTGGATTCCCTTGGCAGCAGTTTCGCCGCCAGAATCGTCGAGATTGTCCCGGCTGCCGACCCTGCCAGCCGCACCTATACGGCAAAGGTGCCACTGGCACAGCAAGGGCTGAAATCGGGTATGTTCGGACGCGGAGCAGTTGCCCTGGGTACGGCTGTCAACAGCATATCCGTCCCGAAAAAAAGCGTCGTCGAGCGCGGTGCCATGAACTCGGTCTGGGTGGTGGACAGCGGCAATATTGCCAGGCTGCGGCTGGTCAAGATCGGCAGAGCGATAAACGAGCGGGTGGAAATCCTCTCCGGACTGTCAGCCGGTGAGCGCGTTGTGGTTTCCGGGGTTGAGAAGGTCAGCGACGGGGCGAAGGTAGAGTAGCCTATGCGACATCTCGGTTTTGCCGGCAAAACAGCCCGCTATTTCATCGATTCCAAGCTGACGCCGCTGATTGTGGCGGCTTCGCTGCTGCTCGGGCTCTTTGCCGTGAAGATGACGCCGCGTGAAGAAGAGCCGCAGATATCGGTGCCGATGGTGGATATCTATCTGCCGCTGCCCGGTTCTTCACCGCAGGAGGTGCAGGAGCGGGTGGTCAAACCGTTCGAGGCGAAACTCTGGGAGATCAAGGGGGTCGAATACCTCTACTCCATGAGCCGACCCGGCATGGGGATCATCACCGTCCGTTTCCTGGTCGGTCAGTCGATGGAAGACTCGCTGGTCAAGCTCTACAACAAGGTAATGAGCAATCGCGGCCTGCTCCCTGCCGGCGCCGGTGAGCCGCTGGTAGCGCCGAAATCCATAGACGATGTGCCGATACTTGCCGTGACCCTCTGGTCGGAGCGCTACGATCATACGATGCTCCGCCAGCTGGCGCTTGAGGTCGCTGATGAACTGAAGAAGAGCGAAAACAGCGCCGAAACCGTCATCACCGGAGGACTGGCGCGGCAGCTGCGGGTGGCTCTTGATCCGGCACGGCTGGCCGGTTACGGCTTGTCACCCCTGCAGGTTGCTGCTGCCCTGCAGCAGGGGAATGCAACGCTTCCTTCCGGCTCGTTTTCAAGCGGCAACCAAAGCCTGCTGGTGGAGAGCGGCGCTTTCATCGATGGCACAGAGACTCTGCAACGGCTGCTGGTGGGGGTTCACGACGGCAGGCCGGTGTATCTGACCGATGTTGCCACGGTACGTGATGGCGTGCAGGAGCCGGATGACTATGTTTTCATGGGACTTGGAGCGGCGGCTGCCGGTAAAAAACTGCACGGCAACCCGAAGCAGGATTACTCTGCCGTCACCATTTCCGTCGCCAAGCGCAAAGGCGCCAACGCCACCTGGGTGGCCGAAGATCTGGTCAAGAAGGTGGAGGCGCTGCAGGGGAAGGCGATCCCGGCGGACGTGCAGGTAACGGTTACCCGCAACTACGGCGAAACTGCGAAAGAGAAGAACAACGAACTCCTCTTCCATATGTTTCTGGCGGCCATTTCCGTCACCATCCTCATTGCCATCTTCATGGGGTGGCGTGCCGGGGCGGTGGCCGCCATCGCCATTCCGGTGACGCTGGCGCTGACCATGCTGATCTTCTACCTGATCGGCTACACCCTCAATCGCATTACCCTCTTTGCCCTGATCTTCTCCATCGGCATCCTCGTGGATGACGCCATTGTCGTGGTCGAAAACATTCACCGCTACTTCACCACCACGGTCATGAAGCCGCTGGAGGCGGCAATCAAGGCGGTGGACGAGATCGGCAATCCGACCGTGCTGGCGACCTTTGCCGTCATTGCCTCGATCCTGCCGATGGGCTTTGTCGGCGGACTGATGGGCCCGTACATGCGGCCGATTCCGGTCGGTGCCAGTATGGCCATGCTCTTTTCCATGCTGATCGCCTTCATCGTTACCCCCTATTTTGCCTACCGCTTCATGAAGGGAGAATCACATCACGACTCCGGAGAGAAGCCGGAAGATTCTCGCCTCACCGCCTTTTACCGCACATGGATGGGGCGGCTGATTCACGACAAGAAGCTGCGCTACGGCTTTCTTGCCGGCGTCGTAATCCTGCTGCTCCTGTCCTGTTCCCTGGTCCTCTTCAAGGCGGTCACGGTGAAAATGCTGCCGTTTGACAACAAGAACGAGCTGCAGGTGATTATCGATGCCCCGGACGGTACGCCGCTGGAACAGACTGCCCGCATTACCCGCGAAATGGGCGATGCCCTGCGCACCCTCAAGGAAGTGACCGATTTTCAGATGTATATCGGCAGCAGCGCCCCGTTCAATTTCAACGGGCTGGTGCGACATTACTATCTGCGCAAGGGGAGCAACCTGGCCGACATTCAGGTCAATCTCCTGCCGAAAGGGGAGCGCAAGGATCAGTCGCACGATACGGCCAAGCGGGTACGGCCGCTGCTGAAGGCGATTGCCGACAAGTACGGCGCACGGGTGAAGGTTGCCGAGATACCGCCCGGGCCGCCGGTGCTTGCCACGCTGGTTGCCGAGATCTATGGCCCGGATGATGCGAGCCGCGCCGCTCTGGCGGCGAAGATCAAGGGGATCATGGCCAAGACCGCCGGTGTGGTGGATGTCGACTGGTATCGCGAGGACGACCAGCAGAAGGTCACCTTTGCCGTTGACCGCGAGAAGGCGGCTCTTGCCGGGATTGCGGTGGAGGATGTTGGCCGGACTCTGGCAATAGCCCTTGGGGGCCAGGATATCGGCATCGTGCATCTCCCCAAAGAGAAAGAAGCCGTCACCATCAACCTGCGGCTGCCGGTCGGCCAGCGAAGCTCGATCGCTTCCCTGGCGGCAATCAATCTGCCGGGGACCAAAGGGAGTGTCCCGCTTGCCGAGCTTGTCCGGTCAGTCAGCGGCAGTGAAGCGAAGACTCTCTATCGAAAGAATCTGAAAAATGTCGTCTATGTAACGGCGGATGTCGCCGGAGAAATCGAGGCGCCGGTGTATGCGATTCTCAAGATGCGCAAGGAAATCGGCGCGCTCCAGTCGCGTGACGGTTCCAGAATTGAAGTGCTTGCTTCCCGGCAGCCCTGGTCTGAAGAGAAGATGGGTATGAAATGGGACGGCGAGTGGCATATCACCTACGAGGTGTTCCGTGATCTCGGCATTGCGTTTGCCGCGGTCATGGTGCTGATCTACATCCTCGTAGTCGCCTGGTTCAAGGATTTCACCACGCCGCTGGTGATCATGGCGCCGATACCGCTGACCCTGATCGGCATCCTGCCGGGACACGCCATTTTCGGAGCTTTTTTTACCGCCACATCGATGATCGGTTTTATCGCCCTGGCCGGCATTATCGTCCGCAATTCGATCATCCTCATCGACTTTGCCGAGATGAAGCGCCGCGAAGGGATGGCGCTGGACGAGGCGATCATCGAGGCCGGCGCGGTTCGTTTCCGGCCGATGCTGCTGACCGGAGCGGCGGTTGTTGTCGGCAGTTTCGTCATTGTTTTTGACCCGATCTTTCAGGGTCTGGCGCTGGCGATGATGTTCGGCGAGATTGCTTCAACGACACTGTCACGGGTGACGATACCGATTTTGTATTATCTGGTGCAGTCGTGGAAAGAAAGAATACAGGAAACAGGAGACAGGAGACAGAAGACGGCTTAAATTCTGTATTCTGTCTCCCGTATACTTTTTTGGAGGTCAAATGTTCTGGTCAAAAAAGGCAACACCCTCAAGCGAATGTTTGGCTCTGGCAGAGCAGTGCCGGATTGAGGCAGAGGCGCTCTACCGTTCCGGAAAATACCACTGCGCCGAAGCGGTGCTGGAAGCGCTCAGGAGGAAGTTCTCGCCGGACGTGCCAGAAGCAGTTGTCGGTACGGTCAGCGGTTTTGGCGGCGGCTCTGGTTCGGGCTGCATCTGCGGTGCGGTTTCCGGCGGTACGGTAGCTATCGGCATGGTGCTGCAGGATAAAAAAAAGACTGCGCACCTCACCCGCGAGCTGCATACGTGGTTCAAGGAGAAATACGGCTATACCTGCTGCAAGATTATCCGTGCGGAAAATCCCAAAGGGGTCTGCCCGGTCCTTACCGGCGAGGTTGCGGGGAAGATTGCGGAGATGCTGGGACGACAGGATTTTAGGCTGAAGGTTGAAGGTTGAAGGTTGAAGGTTGAAGGTTGAAGGTTGAAGTGTCGGAGAAGTTAGTTTGTTGCATGATTTGACCTTACACTGCAGAATGTTTATCCGGTTTACCGTCTGTCTTCAGCCTTCAGTCTATCAACCTAAAGCAAAACCAGATTATCCCGGTGCA
>JAGFXN010000022.1 GCA_017861215.1 Deltaproteobacteria bacterium
TTCATGATTACTTTGGCGTTAGAGCTTTCAATAAGAACGAGTGGAGCCACTTGCATGATACAAGGGAATAAGCCGATAGAGAGCAGTTTCCTGCCTGAACCGCCGCGCAGTTACCCGGCAGATTCCGGACCGATACCAGAGTGACGACGCTGACAATACACTCTCTTGAAATTCCGCAACTGTCGCCGGCAGGCAGAACAATGAAATCAAAAGGGGCACCGAAAAACGGAGCCCCTTTTGATTTGTGCTGCATTGCCACTGTAGCAGATACGGCCATTAGCCTTCAGTCGGTACTGGCCACTCTGCTGCGACAGCGGGTGCAAGCCGGATTACCACGATTTGCTGCCGTGGCAGAAGCTGGCACAGCTTCGCGTAGTTGCATTCCAGACGCTGAGGCTGACATTGATGACGCCGTTCCTGTGGGTGGCCGCAGTTACCGCCGTGCTGCTGTAGCCGCTACCATGGCAGGTGACGCAGTCGATTCCTTGACCGTTGACATGGAAATCATGCTCACCGGTCGCTGGCGGGATGGCGTGACAGGTGCCGCAGGCCGTTGCCGGCGGTGCGTTCGTGGCGGCGCTGGCCTGTGTCGAAGCGTTGCCTTCACCGGCGCTGTTGACTGCCGTGACAATGAAGTAGTAGGTCGTGCCGGCGGCTAGTCCGGTCTGCAGGTACGGACTGGATGCATTGACGATCTTCGCGCCGTTGGTTTTCGTCACGCCGGCAGCAGTGGCGTAATAAACGTTGTAAGAGGTCGCGCCGGGAACCGCCGACCAGGAGATGGTTGCCTGGTTGGCACCGCCGGCAGCGCTGACACCGGCCGGGGCGGCTGGTATCGTCACAACCGGTGCATTGGTGGCCGCCGACACCTGCGCCGAGGCAACACTCTGACCGGCAGCATTAACAGCCGTCACTATATAGTAATAGGTGGTGGCGGCTGCCAGTCCGTTTTGCATATAAGGACTGCTTGTTGTGGTGATTTTTGTACCGGAGGTGGTCACCCCGGCAGCTGTTGACCAGTAGATGTTATACGAAGTGGCGCCGGCAACGGCAGCCCAGGAAATGGATACCTGATTGGCACCGCCAGCAGCAGTCACGCCGGTCGGTGCGGTCGGAACCGATAAAGGCGGTGCCGAAGTTGTTGCCGTGACCTGGCTTGAAGCAGCACTTTCGCCGACGCTGTTGGCTGCCGTGACGATGAAGTAGTAGGTGGTGCCTGCAGAAAGAGCGGTCTTGACATAGGGACTGGTTGCTGCGGCAACTTTGGTACCGTTCGTCATGGTGACGCCCGGGGTGGATGACCAGTAAATATTGTAGGAGGTGGCACCGGAAACCGCCGGCCAGGAGATGGTAGCCTGGCTGGCACCGCCGGCAGCGCTCACACCGGTCGGGGCGGCCGGAGCGGCCGGAGCCGGGATGGCGGCAAGGGTGGTTGCGGCAACCTGCACGGAGGCAGGACCTTCACCGGCGCTGTTCACCGCCGTAACGATGTAGTAGTAGGTAGTGCCGGCGGCCAGGCCCGTCTGAACAGCAGGACTGGTGACGCTGCTGATCTTTGTTCCGTTGGTCTTGGTGACGCCACCTGTGGTTGAATAATACACATTATACGATGTGGCTGTGCTGGCGGCGCTCCAGGAAAGGCTCACCTGGTTGGTGCCACCGGATGCAACCAGACCGGCTGGTGCAGCTGGAACGGTCGGCACTGGCGGTGTTGCCGCGGTAGCAGCTGACACCTGGGCCGAGGCGGCGCTTTCACCGGCACTGTTCACTGCGGTCACAACGAAGTAGTAGCTGGTTCCGGCAGACAGACCGGTCTGGACAAAGGGGGTGACGGCCGGGGAAACCTTTGTGCCGCTGGTTGTGGTCACACCCGGTGATGTTGCATAGTACACGTTATACGACGTCGCATTACTGACAGAGGCCCAGGAAAGCGTCACCGCACCAGAGCCGCCGACAGCGTTCAAACCGGCGGGTGTTTCAGGAACTGCAGCGGTCGAAGGTAATGCGCCGCCGTCAAAAACGCCGTTGGCGATATCATCGATTTTACTGGAGAAAATTACCGCACGGCTTTTCTTGTTGATTATTGACAGTGTCCCGTCTGCTACGGTGATTTTCACTTTGTCGAACATGTCGTCCAGATCAAGATGATTGACAATGTAGCGGGACGTAATCGGATTGGTGTGTTCGGCATTATAGAGTTTCAGCAACGGCTGCAGCTTTTGCAACAGAATTGAGACGGTCCTTTCGAGATTTTGACCTATCCTGTGATTTCTATCGGCATCGGATTTTTCGAACAGATCCGACCGATCATTATCATCGTCATCGTCATCATCAGCGGCACTGACAACAATCGCATGGGAGAGCGGGTTGACATTGGCCGTGCCCGGTCCGTCGGCAAACGAGAGCAGCTTATACTCAGCCCCGGCGGCGCTGCCACTTGCCTGCAGCACATAGGGTGCTTTCATGTCGGTGACATCAATGGCAAAGGAACCATCACTGCCGATGACCGCCGTTTTTTGCAGCGAGGGTGTGGAGGAATCCTTGAGGCTTACCTGTCCGGACAACTGGTCGCCAACAGCGGCGGTACCGCTTACGACCTCGGTTGAAATACCTCCAGAGCCGCCGCCGCAGCCGGCAATCAAGAGGCCAAGAGTTATCAGGGCAAGCATCGTCAGGGCTGCGAATGATTTTTTCACGAGTTTATTCATACGATCTCCCTGCAGAGCAATTCCGCAGCAGGCGTGGAAATCGTTCCTTATGGATATTTCTTTCATGTTCTCTCCTCTATCGACCGGCTGCAATGATACAGTCTGCCTTCCGGTCGATGGCGTTGCGATCAGTTCCTCCGGCCCACGGAGTATTGATGCGCGGCTTGTTCACGTTGAGTAGATTGCAATGAACCCGGGGTAATGGGCATAAAAAAGCCGGGCCACCGAATCTCGTGATATTTCGGCAACCCGGCTGTCTCCTGGAGACCCTATAGGCTTTCCGCCCCATTCTCGCGAATGGTTTAGTATTATCGTGTACCACTGCCTGATTCATACCGCGCACAACTACAGAAAATCCAGCGGTATAAATGTTCGTCTGCACAGACGCTTGAACTTCGTCGCTTTGATCACCTCCCGTTATTGGATTTAGAACAAAAGAAAGCCGGGGCTTCGTATCGTTTGTGCGATATTTCGGCGACCCGGCTGTCTCGTAAAGACCCGTAGGCTTTCCGTCCCATCCTCGCGGATAGTTTAGTATTGTCGTGTATCTTTAATAACCAGCTTTGGCTGTTATTTTCATTAAACATAAACGAAGCAAAAAACAAAATCAACGAAAATATCATTCATCACCTGGCAGCTGATCGTGAAGTGCCAGTTTGCATGGCCTTGCTGGCGCTCACGCCAGGAGCGTAATGGTATTTCATGCCATAGATCAACAGGCCTGCACGCTCTGCCTTGTGCAGGCGCTATGGTGATCAACCTGTGAGCCTCCGGACATTGCAAACGGCAACCGGGGCTTTCTTGTATTGGCTCGTTCGCGTACATGTCCCAGGATGTATCGATTCAGAGCCGTACACCGGGAGTCTCACTGGTTGACTCATCAGGCCGGCTGGCCAAGAATCACGCAGGGTTACCATGACAAACAGACCAGCGAGGATCAGATTCGGTCTCGTTCAGAAGCGGCTCACCAGTTATGCGGCAATGTCACTCTTCACCGCGGCAGTCCTGATTTTGCGCTTCTCGGTCTGTCTTCGCTCAAAAAACCGCACGGTAAATCGCCAGCGAAGATCTTGTCTTTATTCATTCTATCAATAAACTGCGCAATTCGATTGCGGCACGGGAAAGTTACGCCGGGAAGAGTCCGGTTGCCTTCTTTTATGCAGACCTTGACAATTTCAAGGCATATAATGACAATGAAGAGTATGTGCAGGCCAGTGAGGTGATCAGGATTGCGGCTGAGCTCGTCGACCAGGCCGTCGGAAAAGTCGCAGATAGTGAAGCCTTCGTCGGTCATGTGGGCGGCGACGGCTTTGTCATTATCGCCGACAGTGAACCGGCAGTGCTGCTCTGCAAACAAATTATTGCCGACTTTGACGCGGAAATCAGCAAACATTATTCGGCAGAGGATCTGGCGCGCGGCGCCATCGAAGAGATCGATCGCCATGGATGTCGCCATAACCTTCCCCATCATGACCATGTCCATCGTCATCTGCAGCAGTGGTGCCTTCAGTTCGGCAACGGCAATTGCCCGGGCCGCTGCGGAAATCAAGGACCACGTCAAGGGTTTTTCCGGCAGCAATTACCTGTTGAATCGTCGCAAGGCCAGTCGATGAAACGTCTGCTTCTCCTCCCACTACTGCTGCTTTTTCTGGCAGGCTGCACTACCTTCAAGGGAATGCAGTCAACCGCAGCCCACCGTGATGATGCAAGGCGTAAACTGTCGTCTGCGCTGAAGGACCTGGAACAGGGACGAGTGCCTGCTGCCAGCTTCACTCTGGAGGAGATCGTCGCTAAGCCAGGGATCAAAGGGGTAACCGATGAAGCGCTGTTCCGCTTGAGTTTGCTCAAGCTGCATGTTGAAGAAAAGGACGGCGTGCCCCCCTCCATCCGCTACCTGGAACGGTTACGTCACGAGTACGCGGATAGTGTCTGGACGCTGCAGTCACGGCCCCTTCTCGACTTCCTCACTGCTGCGGCAGACGTGAAAAAGCAGAATCGAAACCTTAAAAGCCTCAACAGTTCCCTGACCAAAGACAACAAGGAACTGCACCAGAATATCGAACGATTGAAGAAGCTCGACCTGCAGCTTGAGCGGAAAACCCGCTGAGAGGCGTCGCAGTTACAACTTCATCCGCACACCCACCCCCACACCGGCAGCGCCAGTTTTAATCTTGAACAAAGAAACTGGATAAGGTATAAAACCTATTGGTTTCGTACCTCTGCTTTATCCGTAATCTGCCTGCGCAATCAAACTGCCTGTTCGGAGAATCCATTGAAAATCAGCATACTTGCCAGTGGCAGCAAGGGTAACGCGGTCTATATTGAGACCGGTGAAACGCGCCTGCTGATCGATGCCGGCCTCTCGGCGACCGAACTGATGAAACGGCTTGATGCCATCGGCGTAGAACGTTCCTCCCTCCATGGCATCCTGATCAGCCACGACCACTCCGACCACACCAGAGGTGCAGGCACTTTGGCAAGAAGACTCAAAATCCCGATCATCGTCAGCAACCTGACAAAAGAAGCTTGCGAACCCCTGCTGAAAAAGTGTGAAGCGGTTGGCTTTGAATCAGGTACCTCGTTCACGTTCCGTGACATCTCGATACATCCTTTTCAGACAACTCATGATGCAGTCGATCCACACGGATTTATCATCGAATCGGTTGACGGTCGCTATGGCCATGCGACCGATTTCGGTGTTGTGACCAGACTTATTACTGAAAAACTGAAAGGCTGCAGGGCTGTTGTCATTGAGGCCAATCATGACGAAGAGATGCTGATGAACGGTCCCTATCCCTGGCATCTGAAACAGCGGATAAAATCCCGTCACGGCCATATCTCCAACACTGAATCCATCGGCCTGCTTGCAGAGCTTCTCCATGACCGTCTCGAAGGCATTTTTCTGACCCATCTCTCGGAAGTAAACAACGATCCGAAACTGCCGCAAACAGCTGCAGAAAAGCTGCTCGCGAGCCAGAACCGTTGTAACCCTCAACTCTGCATCGGTGACCAGTATCAGCCAAGCAGCATGTTAGCCATATAATGTAAGGAGCAGACACAATGATTCCACGCTATACCCGTCCGGAAATGGCCAGCATCTGGGAACCGGCAAACAGGTTCAGAATCTGGCTGGAGATAGAGACGCTCGCCTGCGAGGCGCAGGCGGAACTTGGCGTCATCCCGAAAGAGGTTGTGCCGGTAATCCGCGCCAAAGGGAACTTCGACATCGAGCGGATCGACGCTATCGAAGCCGAGGTCAAGCACGACGTTATCGCCTTCCTCACCTCGGTCGCCGAATACGTCGGCCCGGAAGCACGCTTTATCCATCAGGGGATGACCTCTTCCGACGTCCTCGACACCTGCCTCTCCGTGCAGATGACTCAGGCCGCCGATGAGCTCCTTGCCGACCTCGACATGCTGCTCGAATCGTTAAAACTGCGGGCGTTCGAACATAAGGATACGGTCTGCATGGGGCGCTCCCACGGCATTCATGCCGAGCCGGTAACTTTCGGCCTCAAGCTCGCCTCCTTTTACGCCGAGATGCAGCGCAACCGCACCCGCCTGCTGGCAGCCCGCGACAACATCGCTACCGGCGCCATTTCCGGTGCGGTCGGTACTTTTGCCAATATCGACCCGTATGTGGAAGAGTATGTCTGCGCCAGGATGGGACTGACACCCGAACCGGTCTCCAGCCAGGTCATCCCCCGCGACCGCCATGCCGAGTATTTTTGCGTCCTGTCGATCATTGCCTCTTCCATCGAGCGGATCGCGGTTGAAATCCGCCATCTGCAGCGGACCGAGGTGCTCGAAGCCGAAGAGCAGTTCACCAAGGGGCAGAAGGGCTCTTCCGCCATGCCGCACAAGCGCAACCCGATCCTCTCGGAAAACCTCACCGGCCAGGCCCGCTACATCCGCGCCATGTGCATCCCGGCACTGGAAAACGTTGCCCTCTGGCACGAGCGGGATATCTCCCACTCCTCCGTGGAACGCTACATTGCACCTGATGCCACGGTCGCCCTCGACTTTTCGCTGCGTCGCCTCAGCGGCCTGATCAGAAATCTGGTCGTCTACCCGGAAAACATGCTGCGCAACCTCAACCAGATGAAAGGCCTGGTATTTTCGCAGAAGATCCTCCTTGACCTGACCCAGTCCGGCGTTTCCCGGGAAGATTCCTACCGCCTCGTGCAGAAGAATGCCATGAAGGTCTGGGAAGAGGGAAAGGATTTTCTGGAGGAACTCCTTGCCGACCCGGAAGTGGTTACCGCGCTGGGAGAAGCCAAGATTCGCGAATCCTTCGATCTCAACTACCATCTGAAGCATGTCGACACCATTTTCAAGAGGGTTTTCGGTGCATAGCATTCTCGATTACTACCGGCTGCAGGAGACGGACAGTTTCTGGCTCTACTGGGCCAAAGAGCTTCTGGTCGCCCTGCTGATCTTTGCCGCCTTCTGGCTGCTGGCAAAATTTCTCCGTTACTTTCTGACCACCTGGGTGCCGAGATTCACCTCCTTCACGGCAACAGATCTGGACGACAGGATTCTGCTCAGGATCACCCCGCCGGCAACGCTGCTGGTGGTTTCCGCCGGTCTTTATTTTGCTGTAAAATCGCTCCCTTTGCCGGAAAAGATCCATATTGTCGCCTCCGGAGTCCTCTTCATCCTGACGATTGCGATCCTGACCAACATTGCCTATCGTTCACTGGACGAACTGCTCGCCTGGTACGCCGTCCGGCTGGCCGAAAAGGGAAGCAGCGGCCTCGACCGGCAGATACTGCCGCTGGTCGAAAAGCTGGCCACCATCTTCCTGGTCGGCACCGCCCTGATCATCATCCTCAAGCACTTCAACTATGACATCCTCTCCCTGGTCACTGCCCTCGGTATCGGCTCACTGGCCATCGGCCTGGCGGCCAAGGATACTCTGGCAAACATGATATCCGGCTTCACCCTGATGATCGACCGACCCTTCAGGCTCGGCGACCGTATCCAGCTGACGGGCGGACAGACGGGCGACGTGCAGGATATCGGCCTGCGCAGCACCAAGATAAAGACGCTCGACAACCAGCTGCTGATCATTCCCAACTCCGACCTCTGCAACAATCTCCTCACCAATCAGGCTTTTCCCGACCTGCGCGCCAAAGGCAGGATCAATATCGGTGTCGCCTACGGCAGCGATGTCGACCAGGTGAAACAGCTGCTGGTGACTACCGCTCTGGAAGCTGCCGAAGTGCTGCCGGAGCCGCCGCCGGAAGCATTTTTCACCTCCTTCGGCGACAGCGCCCTGCAGATGGCCCTCTTTTTCTGGGTCGAAGATTATGCCAGGCTCTTCCCTACCACTGACCGCATTAATTCGCTGCTACTCAACAGATTCAACGAGCACGGCATCGGCATACCGTTTCCGACCCGTGCCGTCATCATGCAGAAGGATTGACAGATGCCAAACAGAATTGAAGTTGCACTGCGTCACGGCATCCGTGATGCCCGGGGCGAACGGATAAAACGCGAGATCGAGCATTTCCTGAAGATTCCGGTGGACGCCGTCCGGACTGTCGATGTCTACACCGTTGACGCCGCACTGCCGCCTGGCCTGCTGCAGGCTGCCGCCGATGGGCCTCTCAGTGACCCGGTCATGCAACGGTGGCAGCTTGACTCTCCTGCTGCCGCTGATTTCGACTTTGCCGTCGAAGTCGGCTTCCGTCCAGGAGTAACCGACAACGTCGGCCGCACCGCCCGGGAGGCGCTGGAATATCTTGCCGGAGCAAGTCTGCCCGCCGGCAGCAGCGTCTACCACTCCGTCCAGTACCTTTTCTGCGGCGATCTGACGCGCAGCAGTGTCGAGAAAATTGCGACGGAACTGCTCTGCAACACCCTCATCCAGCGCTACACCATCCTCTCCGCCGCTGAATTCGCAGCTGGCGGCGGTTTTCCGCCGTTTGTCCCCAGAGTACAGGCAGCGGCACAGGGACAGGTAAAGGAGATCGACCTTGAGGTGGCGGATGAGGAACTGCTGCGGATCAGCAGGGATGGTGTCCTCGCCCTCACCCTGGAAGAAATGAAGATCATTCAGGCGCATTACCGCAACCCGGCGGTCATTGCGGCGCGAGCTGCGCAGGGGCTTGCCGCCAGGCCGACCGATGTGGAGCTGGAATGCCTTGCCCAGACCTGGTCGGAGCATTGCAAACACAAGATTTTCGCGGCAACCGTTCATTATCAGGACGAGCACGGCAACAAGGAAGAGATTAACTCCCTCTTCAAATCTTACATCCAGCGGACTACCAGCGAAGTCCGCACAAGGATGGGGGAGAAGGATTTCTGTCTTTCCGTCTTCAAGGACAACGCCGGTGTTATCAGGTTCAATGACGACTGGTCGCTCGTCTTCAAGGTTGAGACCCACAATTCCCCCTCCGCACTGGATCCTTACGGCGGTGCGCTTACCGGCATTGTCGGCGTCAACCGTGACCCGTTCGGCACCGGCCAGGGGTCGAAACTGATCTTTAACACCGATGTCTTCTGCTTTGCCGACCCTTTTTATGACAAGCCGCTGCCCAAAAGGCTGCTGCACCCCCGCCGTATTTTCGAGGGGGTGGTGGAAGGGGTCGAGCATGGCGGCAACAAGAGCGGCATCCCGACAGTAAACGGCTCGATCGTGTTTGACGAGAGGTTCTGCGGCAAGCCACTCGTTTTCTGCGGCACTGCCGGACTGATGCCGGCCTTCATCAACGGCCAGCCGGGGCACGAGAAGCATATCAAGGCGGGCGACCTGATCGTCATGACCGGCGGCAGAATCGGCAAGGACGGCATCCATGGCGCCACGTTCTCTTCCGAGGAGCTGAATGAAAACTCGCCGGTTACCGCCGTGCAGATCGGCGACCCGATCACCCAGAAGAGAATGTTCGATTTCCTCATCCGGGCAAGAGACAAGGGGCTGTACCGCTTCATCACCGACAACGGCGCCGGCGGCCTGTCGTCGTCCATCGGCGAGATGGCCGGCGAATGCGGCGGCTGCCGCATGGATCTTGCCAAAGCGCCGCTCAAATATCCCGGCCTCAACCCGTGGGAGATCCTCATCTCCGAAGCACAGGAGCGGATGAGCCTGGCCGTGCCGCCCGAAGATATCGATGAATTCCTGAGCATGGCGCAGAGATTCGGCGTCGAGGCGACCGTTCTCGGCGAGTTTACCGACAACGGGGTTTTCCATATCCTCTACGGCGATACAACCGTTGCCTGGCTGCCGATGGATTTCATGCACGAAGGGCTGCCGCCGATGCAGATCCCGGCAAAGTGGGAGATCAGAAGACAGGCAGAGGCAATGGTAGAGGTAAAGGCAGACTACACCGGCGATTTGAAGCAGCTTCTTTCTTCGCTGAATATCTGCTCGAAAGAGTCTGTCGTCAGGCGCTATGATCACGAGGTCCAGGGCGGTTCGGTGGTCAAGCCGTTTACCGGCATCGCCAACGACGGCCCTTCGGATGCCGCCGTGGTGCGGCCGCTGCTTGACTCGTTTGAAGCCGTGGTCACCGCGCACGGCATCTGCCCGCGCTACTCGGACATCGACACCTGGCACATGACTGCCAATGCCGTTGACGAGGCGCTACGCAATTATGTCGCTGTCGGCGGCTCCCTCGACCTGGTTGCCGGCCTCGACAATTTCTGCTGGTGCGATCCGGTCCTCTCTGACAAGACCCCTGACGGTGCCTACAAGATGGCGCAGCTGGTCCGCTCCAACAAGGCGCTGTACGACATCTGCCTGGCCTACAACCTGCCGCTTATCTCCGGCAAGGATTCCATGAAGAACGATTTCTACGACGGCAGCGTCAAGATCTCGATCCCCCCTACCCTGCTCTTCTCGGTCATCGGCAAGATGGCTGATGCCCGCAAGGCGGTCACCATGGATGCCAAACGCCCCGGCGACATTGTCTATCTGTTGGGAAAGACCGCCAACGAACTGGGGGGGTCCGAATATCTCGCGCTCTCCGGACAGATCGGCTCTCAGGTGCCGGTTGTCGACAGTGCCAAAGCCTACCAGCGCTACCGCGCCTATCATCAGGCGGTGAATGCCGGCAGCGTTGCTTCCTGTCATGACCTGTCCGACGGCGGGCTTGCCGTTGCAGCCGCAGAATCGGCCTTTGCCGGCGGCTGCGGCATGACCATAGACCTGAAGTCAGTGCTCTGGAAAGGTGATCAGGGCGGAAAAAGCGACCCGGCGCTGCTCTTCTCGGAATCAGCCTCCCGCCACCTGGTTACCGTACATCCCGAGAAGACAGAAGCGTTTGAAGCCGCCCTGAGCGGTAACTGTTTTGCAGCTATCGGCACGGTCACCGCAGAGCAGATTTTGACCATCAACGGTCTGGACGGCAGCGCCGTAATCAAGGCGGATCTGTCAGAGTTGAAGGAAGCCTGGCAGGCAACTTTAAGAGACTTATAGCAACGCAAAATTTTCACTGCAAAGGGATCCAAAAGACCTAAAACGCAATGAACGTTATGAGCTCCAGTATGATTTGGTACTAGTATCAATAATGTTTTGATTTTCCTTTGCGTTCCTTTGCGCTCTTTGCGCCTTTGCGGTTCAGAGATTTTCAG
>JAGFXN010000177.1 GCA_017861215.1 Deltaproteobacteria bacterium
AAAAGGTGGCGGTCGAAATCCTGAACCGTCCCTTCAAGACCAAGGAGGAAGGTTTTGCAACGATCACTCGGGAGATTCCGGCCTACTACGCCAAGAACTATCCGCAAGTGGCCCAGGAGAAGGCAGCTGCCATCAACCAGGCTGTGGAGCAGGTGAAAGACATCTACGAGCGCAACTTCTTCCCGGCAATGAAGGTAAAGTGGAACACCTACCCGAACTACATCGGCCACTTCTATACGCCGGGTTGCTTCCGCTGTCACGACGACAAGCACAAGACTGCCGAGGGCAAGGTAATCTCCAAGAACTGCAAGATCTGCCATGATGTTCTTGACCAGGTTCAGGAAAATATCCCGGGAGGGAAACGGGTTATCGATTTTGTCCATCCGGTGGATATCGGCGATGAGCTGTACAAGACAAACTGCAGTGACTGTCATATGTCCGGTGGCGAAGATGTCACCGCCGGCGAAGGCCACGGCCAGAAAGCCAAACATTGACAAAAAAGCTGACAAAAAAGCCCCCGGAATTTTCCGGGGGCTTTTTTGTTCTAAAAACATCGGTGCCGGATTACCGGCAGATTGAATAACCGACGGCTGGAAGCATACATTGCCGTCGTCACCGGTATCAGCCGATATCCGCATCCCTCAGGAACGCAGCGGTCTCTTCCGGCGAGGTTGGATTGATGAAAAAACCGGTGCCCCACTCAAAGCCGGCAATCTGCATCAGCCGCGGTACAAGCTCGATGTGCCAGTGATAATCATAACCGAGTGAACTCCAGTATTCGGGCTTCCCCGGTCTTGACTGTACCGGCGGTGCCGTGTGCAGGATAAAGTTGTAGGCAGGATCTTTCAGCACGGTCTTGATCCGCTGCAGCATATCCTTCATGGTGATGCCGAGTTCGGCAAGCTGCCGGTCGTTCATCAGGGCGAAATCGTGCGCATGATGTTTCGGATAGAGCCGCAGCTCAAAAGGGAAACAGGCCGCATACGGGCTCAAGACAACAAAATCCGCAGTTTCGATGACGACTCTGACGCCTTCCTTCAGTTCGAACTCGATGAGATCACAGTAGATGCATCTTTCGTGAGACTCGTAAAACTGCTGACTGACGCGCAACTCCTTGGCGGCAACCGGCGGGGTAAGCGGCACGGCTATCAACTGGCTGTGTGAATGGCTCAGGGTTGCACCGGCCTGCGCTCCATGGTTCTTGAAAATCACCATATGCCTGAGGCGGAAATCGTTTCTGAGGTCAAGCAGTCTGGCGCGGTATGCCTGGAGGACATTGGCAATTTCTGCAGGCGTAAAGTCAGCCATTCCTTTGTAGTGGTCAGGGGTCTCGATAATGACCTCATGGGCGCCGACGCCGTCACGTACATCATAAAGGCCGTAACCGCGGCTTTTCACCTCACCTTCCACCCGGAGGGCAGGATACTTGTTGGCTATTACCCTGACCTGCCAGCCGGGATTGTTCGGCTCTCCATAGGATCTGACGGAGAATATTTCCGGCGGGGTCTTCCCCTCAAAGCCATAGCAAAACGGGCAGACCTCGCTGTGAGGAGTGATCCGTTCAATCTGGTAATCCCGTGGCCTTCGTCCCCTTTCGGTAGCGATTATTACCCAGTGTTCTTTCAAAGGATCCCAGCGTAATTCTGACATGAAAACTCCAGTGTAAGTGATCGGGGTTCGGTACGCAGTAAAGTGCAGCGCAGCAGGCCGGCTTTGACAGAGGCAGTCCTGTCAGATCAGCCAGGTGTCCAGCTCCAGCTCGCCGCCTGCGTAAATCAGCTTCATCGGTGCATCGACCGGCCACCGGCCAAGATCGTCAGCACCGCGTTGATGGGCAAGACTGACAAAGATGTAATCTCCGGGAGAGAGCTGCAGAGGTGCAAGCGGCACCTCCAGTTCGCAGATTTTCCTGAGCGCCCAGTTGCAATAATATTCCGTCTCCACCCACCTGCCGTCAATTTTTTTCTGCAAAGCAGCAGCGCCGGCAGCAGCGATGACCGTCAGGCGATACTCCTCCTGGCAACTGATGTGGAAGATGAATCTGTCTTCAGGCCGTATCACTCTCTCCAGGGTGTATTCCCCGTCAACACGGAAGTAAAGGCTCTTGGCATCGAAGCCGTAATAAAAAAGACGCAGGGGCGACTCTGCAGAGTGCATTGCTGATGCCTGTCTGGAGAGATCGTATTGTCCCGCAGCGAGCCATTTGAAGTAGTCGGCAGGCAGCCCGGAAATCTCCGGGGAGATGAAACCTGCCGGGGGGCGGATAAAGCCGGCCGGACTCTTCTTTTTGATCGGCTCATACAGTTCGGCGGGGATGTCGAGCCCAAGCGCGCGATAGACGCTCATGAGATGCCGCCGGAAGAGGAGATCAAACTGCTCGCTGTGCGAGGCGAAATGGTCATCGCCATACCACCAGAACCAGTCACTCCCCTGGGCGGCAAAGAGGTCTCTGCATATTCCGGAGGCAACTGTATCCGCAAGCGCGGTAAAATCGCCGCTGCCTTCCGCGAGAAATGCGGCAACGCGAGGGTTGCCCTTTACAGCCGCCTCACGAGCCCGGGCAACAAGTTCCCACGCCTTGTTCTCTTCAGGATGCCCTATCCAGATGCCGTAGTTCGCATTGATCCATGAACCGGGATGAATATGCTGAATTCTCCGGCACTTGGCATCTGTCAGTATTTCGCTGCAGGTTGTCGTGTGGATATCATCCGCCGCTGCCAGCGCGGCATAGAGTCCTTTCAGAAAATGATAGCCGTTGTCAGGGTAGTATTCCCAGGCATTCTCGCCATCAAGGATGATCGGGACGACATTTGCATCAGGCTGGCTGGCGGCGATACCCCGGAGCCTGCCGGTAAAATCGGCAATAGCCCGCTGCTCCTCCCACTGGGAGTAGGTAAAACCGATCAGGTCAGAAAGGGTATGCTCCCTGAAGAAAAGCGCGATGTCTTTCCCGCCGCTATTGAAGAGATACGGATGATAGAGCGCCTCCTTGCCGATGCCGAGTCCGCCCAGCGAAGCGGAGAGAACGCCTTCATCGGTTGCTGCCCAGGCTACCTTGCAGTCTGCCAGTATCGACAGCACCTGGTCACTGACAGAGCCTTCGGAAGGCCAGCTGCCGGAGGGGGGGAAGCCGAAAACCCGTTCAAAGCAGGCTGTTCCGGCAATAATCTGGCTTCTGGCATCTTCCGGATGGCGGAAGGGCACCGTCGGCAGATGCACTCTGGGCATGGCGAGAGAAGCGGTCCTGAGATCGCAGAGAAGCGGCATTATCGGATGGAAGTAGGGGGTTACGGACAGCTCAGCCTTGCCGTCAGCGTGCAGTTTGCTGTAGAGCGGGATAATGCTCTGCAAAATCCTGCTGTGGCAGTCGAAAAGGACGGCCTTGTCTGCCTGTGTATAGCCGCGGCCCTTGGCCACAAGCGCCTGAAGTTCCGGGAACCGCCTGCGGGCAGCTTCACCGGTCCATGCCAGGAAAAAGCAGACCTGCAGATCAAGAAGATCCTGATCCCGGAACTGCCTGAGAAGATGGCTGGCGCTGTCGGGAGTCTCTTCTCCCGCCATCCGGAAAAGTTCCGAGTAGCGGCGGTTCGGTGCAATCAGCCGCTGCCGGTTTGCGGCAAAAAAATTGTTTATGACGAACAGCCGTTCCTTGTCAACCATCCCGGCAGGATCCATTCTGCCGTGCAGCAGAAAAGGGTCTACGGCAGTTCCGGAGGCATAATCCGCAAGCTGTTCCAGCAGTGACGGCACAAAATTGAACACGGCCCGCGCCCCGTCGACCTCGTCGACTATCGCTGCCATATCGTAATAATCCTTGACGGCGTGCAGATAGGTCCAGGGAAGGATATACTCGCCGCTGAGCGGATCCTTGTAGAGCGGCTGATGCATATGCCACATCAGGATAACGGAAAGTGATTTTTTCATGGAGCGGATAATGATTCTTGCAATGGGCTATTAAGGATTTTCGGCATGCCTGTTACTGTCTCCTGACCTGGTGCTGCTGACTTCCTGCCGGCATTCGCTGCCTGTCTTTACTGAAGGTCCCGCTTCCATGTCTCAACCTTTACTTTGTATTCATTGATGAGGCGCTGCGCAGCTCTATGGTCATCTGCTTCGGCAACAAGATGAATGAAAGGCTTATGCTGGTCAGGGATCAGCAGCAGCCAGTCATGGCCATTGTATATCTTGATACCGTCTACGAAGGTGGCTTCTTTGTCAAGACTCTCTTCGCTCATCTTCCGCATGATCCCCCCCTTCAACTCCCAGACGCACGGAAT
>JAGFXN010000023.1 GCA_017861215.1 Deltaproteobacteria bacterium
CTTCGTCGCCTCAATCCTCGCCGCCTTGATTTCATCCTTGATTTGGAATTGGAATTATTTGCCGTTCTCCAGCTTTATCTCTGTTACCTTGCCGAATATGGAGAGCGGCTGATCGAATTTCTTCTCATCACCGACAACCATGATGGTCATCGCTTCCGGGTGCAGGTATTTCTTTGCCGCTTGCAGGATATCGTCCGCAGTTACCCTGGCGATGTTGTCGCGGAAGTTTTCCAGATAGCCCTGCGGATAGTCGAAAAATTCGAGGCGGGCCTGCTGGGTGACGATCGAGTCGGCCCGGGTAAAGCCGAAGATGAAGGCGTTGATGATCGACTCTCTGGCTTGCTGCAACTCCTCATTGGTTACCGGCGCGGTCGTCATGCCGGAGATGATCTCCTGCATCAGGGTGATGGCCTTGGCGGTCGAGGCTGATTTTGTCTCCGTTTCCGCGGTAAAGGTGCCGGGGAAACGTCTGCCGATATCAAACCGGCTGCCGGCATGGTAGGCCAGACCCTGGTTGGATCTGATCTCTTGGGTCAGTCGGGAGGTGAAGCCGCCGCCGAGAATGTAGTCCATGACCCTGACGGCATACTGATCCGGGTTGTTCTTTTCCAGACCGAGATGCCCCATTTTGATGACCGACTGGCTGACCTGTTTTTGCGCCTGCAGCACCCGCTTTAGCGGGGTGGTGTCCGGTTGGGGGATTGCCGGCAGCGCTGCCGTTTTGGGCTGCCATTTGCCCAGTAAGCTGTTGAGCTTTGCAGTAAGGGTCTTGCTGTCAAAGTCGCCGCTGGCGGCGAGGATGATGCCGGCAGGCTGCATGGCGCTGCGGTAGAAGGCGCTGACGTCGTCGCGGCTGATCCGGTTGATCGATTCTATCGTCGCCACCCTGCCGAGCGGATGGTTCTCATAGAGCGCCCTTCTGAACTCACGGGCGGCAATCCCCTTCGGATCGTCGTTCTGCCGCCTGATTGCCTCGACGGTATTCTTTTTGTGCAGATCGAGCCTGCCCTGGTCAAAGCCGGGGGTGAGCATCACCTCGGCAAACAGGGCCAGCGTCCGGTCGAGATTTCTGTTGAGAGTCGTCATCGAGACGCTGCCGTTCTCGTCGCCGATGCCGGACTCGATCCCGGACGCCATGAACTCCAGTTCGGCGTCGAGCGCATCGGGGGTAAGGGTGGCGGTGCCGCCGCTCCTGATGAGGGCGCCGGTGATGCCGGCCAGTCCGGTCATCTCCGCCGGTTCGTAGATGCTGCCGCTTCTGAAGTAGGCGGTCAGGCTTACCAGCGGCAGCTCATGATCCTCCAGCAGGTACAGGACAATGCCGTTATCCAGGGTAACCCGGTTGCTCGGCGGAATGGCAAACTTGAGCTGCGGGTAGGTGAGGTTGCGCGGGTCGACGCTCTTGGCGGGTGATGCGCAGCCGGCGAGAAAAGAAAGCATGAGCAACAGCGCCAGGCCATATCTCCGGATCATTTCGATGCTACCTCCTGTTTGGTGATGAAGCCGACGATACGGTTCTCCCGTGTCAGGTACTTTTTTGCCACCCGCTGGATATCTTCAGCTTTGACCCCGGCAATGTCGCGGCGGTGTTCGATGAGGTAGCGCCAGCTGCCGGTAATCGCCTCATACTCGGTCAGGTTCCTGGCGAGTCCGCCGATGGAGAGCATCTGCCGGGACTCTTCAAACTCGAGCCGGTTAAGTATCTGCTGCAGTTCGCGCGCGGTAACCGGCTCGTTTTTCAACCGTTCGATCTCTTCGTAAAGGGCGGCTTCGACTTCGGCAACGGTGTGCGGCGCCTGCGGCGTTGCCGAGATGATGAAGAGGTTCGGGTAGCGGTGGCCGGGAGCGGCGAAGGCGCCGACCCCGGTGACCAGCTGCTTCTCGACCACGAGTTTCTTGTAGAGACGCGACGTCCTGCCGTCGGCAAGGAGCATGTCGATGACGTCGAAGACCAGCTCGTCAGGGTGGGGGATGGTCGGTTTGTGAAAGCCGATCATCAGCTCCGCGCCGGCATCGCCGATGACCTCGATCCGCTTTTCACCCTGCTGCGGCGGCTCCTCCACGGCAACCGGGGGGACCGGTGTTCCCGGCGGAATCGGGCCGAAATACTTTTCGACCAGCGCAATGGTTTTGTCCGGGTCGATGTCGCCGACGATGGCGATGATGGCGTTGTTCGGCGCATAGTAGCGTTTGAGAAAGCCTTCCGCCTTGGTGCGGGTCAGGTTGGCGATATCCGACATCCAGCCGATAATCGGCTGGCCCACCGGATGGGCATTGAAGGCGCTGGCGAGGAAGGTCTCCCAGAGTTTCCCTTCCGGCTCGGCTTCGTAGGAGCGGCGGCGCTCCTCCATGACAACCGCTCTTTCGGTGTAGAACTCCCGCAGGACGGCGTTCTGCATCCGGTCCGACTCGATGGCCGCCCAGAGCTCCAGCTTGTTTGACGGCAGGCTGATCAGGTAGGTGGTGCCGTCCTTGCTGGTAAAGGCGTTGTAGTTCGAGCCGCCGTTACGGTTGTAAATCTGGGCGAATTCCTCCTTGACGACATATCTGCCCGCCTCTTTCTCCAGCGCGGCGAGTTCGTTCTCCAGCCTGGCGATCAGCGCCGCATCGCCCTTTTCGCGGCGTGCTTTCTCCAGCAGCAGCTGCTGGGCAACGGTCTCGATCTTGTCGAGGAGCGGCTTTTCAGCGGCATAATCGGTGGTGCCGAGGGTTTTTGTCCCTTTGAAGAGCATATGCTCGAGGAGATGCGCTATCCCCCGCTCATCGCTCCTTTCATCAACCGCACCCACCCGGAAACGTATCCAGGCGGCAACAGTAGGGGAGGTGTGCCGTTCGACCAGCAGGAGCTTCATGCCGTTGGCAAGGGTATGCTCCCGCACCCTGTCGGCCAGTCCGGCGGCATTGGCAGTGACTGCCGATGCCAAAAGGAGCAGCGTTATCAGTAATTTCTTCATTGTTCACCTCATTAAAGTTTAGAGAAAAGCCTCTACCGAAAGGATGCAAAGGCCCTCAAGTAAAAGATACCCAGAATCAAGACCATGAACCGCCCGCTCTCTTCGATCGCTCACCAAAAGCAGGCGCTTCTAAGCGAGACGCAAAGGCCGCAAAGAAAACGCAAAGATCTTTAAAGGTTTAAGCCATATTAGTGCAGGTTTTCTTCGCGTTCCATGCGTTCTTTGCGGTTCAAATGACTTTGTCATGTACCGGCGCTTGGTTCTCTTGAGTTGTCAAGCCATCTGTTACTCTATACCAGCCGGCAAGACCCTGTAAACCCTCAAGTGAAAGTTTGCCTTCCGGCGGCTGAATGTGCTACAAAAGCCGAAAATATTTCGTGTAAAGGAGCAGCTAGATGAGTGAACAGAATCCGAGAGTCCTGATGGAGACCTCCATGGGGAATATAACTATCGAACTTTTCAAGGAGAAGGCGCCTATTTCAGTCAAGAACTTTCTCGGCTATGTGGCAGACGGCTACTACGACGGGCTGATTTTCCACCGGGTCATCAACGGTTTCATGATCCAGGGGGGCGGCATGGATGAGAACATGCAGCCGAAGAAGACAAAATTCGCCATCAAGAATGAGGCGGCAAACGGCCTGAAGAACCTGCGCGGCACCCTGGCAATGGCCAGAACGTCAGTGGTTGACAGCGCCACCTCCCAGTTCTTTATCAACGTTGCTGACAACGCCTTTCTTGACTACAAGGGGAAGCGTCCGGAAGATTACGGCTATGCCGTATTCGGGCAGGTGGTCGAGGGGATGGATGTGGTTGATGCGCTCAAGGCGGTCAAGACCGGCAACAAGGCCGGGCACGCCGATGTGCCGGTGGAGACGGTATTCATTACGAAAGCGAGTCTGCTTGCCTGAACCTCGGGAAACAGCTTCTCTGCAAAGACCGTCGGGCATTGCCGGCGGTCTTTTTCATTTTGAAAAGACCTGGCGCGGCTCGCCGCCGGTGTTGGCAGCTGATTCATGGAGCACAATGCGATCCCGTCCACCCGCCTTTGCCTGGTAGAGCGCATCCTTGGCTGCATCCAGCAGTGCCTGAGACGTTGCACCGTCTGCCGGGAAAGCCGCCAGTCCGATGCTGGCCGAGAGCTTTCCGGACGGCAGGGCGTCTGCTCCGGGAGCCCGTAGCCGTGCACATGCTGTTCTGATCCTTTTGGCAACCGGCAGGGCATCGGGTCTTGCTGTGCCGGGGAGGATGATGCAGAAAGTTTCACTGTTGAAACTGCAGACGACATCCATCTGTCGTGCCGAGCGGAGGATGGCGGCAACTGTTTTCTTGGTCGCGGCAGTGGCAGCGGCTGCTCCGCAGATGGACGCGTACAGGTTCAAATGGTCAAGCTCTACCATGACTACCGTAAATTGCAGGTTCTGCCTCTGGCTCCTGTTGACCTCTTCCGCCACTCTTTTATCGAGAAAGCTCCGGTTGTAAAGATTCGTTGCCGGGTCAACAGCGGAAAGGTGTGTCAGGGACTCAGCCTGCTGCATCGATTCCGCCCTCTCCAGCACCATGACCGCCTGGCCCAGCAGCAGGGTAAGGAGTTGCAGATCATTTTCGGTAAAAATATCGTTCCCCGGTTTGTCGGTAAGGCTGAGAACGCCGATAAGCCGTTTGCCATGCCGGAACGGGGTACAGATAAATGATTTTGTCCGGTAGCGCGTTCTGTTGGTGGTAGCTACCCGGCTGTCCGTCTCAATGTCATTGACAACGATCGGCACTCCGGTGGCGGCTACTTTACCGGCAATGCCTTCGCCTGTTTTGATGAGCAGGCTTTTTGATATCTGTTCATTCAGGCCGAGGGAAGAGACTATTTTCAGTGAGTGACCCGATTCATCCAGCAGCATGAGAGAACCGGTCGTTGCGCCGAGAAGAGAGGCAGCGGTGGAGAGGATGTGCGTATACAGCTCTGCCGTGGTCTCTATGTCAAGCATGGCGTTCGTCATGGCGATCAGCCGTGCCGGCAGCGAGGTGTCCGCATAGTGGTTTGCTTCATTTTTGAGCTGCAGCAGGCGCGATGCCGCCCTGCCGGCCAGTATCTCGGCAAGGAGCGCGTCTCTCGGCTGCAGTTCAATATTCGGCAGGAGAACGCAGCCGAGAAGTTCCGTGCCTGCCATGAGCGGCAGAAATGTGGCGCTCGGCGCGTCCAGGGTCTGGAAGAATTTGCCGGTCTCGGACAGGAGTTGCGGGGAGCGCTCGCCCGGATGTTCGGCAATCAGCCGGTGCAGCACCACCCCGGAGGTCTGCCCCAGGTCGGCGGGGAGGCCCCAGGTACCTTTGATGGCGAAAGCTTCACGGTCGTGTCCGGAAAGTGCCACGGCGATCTGCTGGCAGTCGAAGAGAATGCCGAATGACTCGCTCAGCAGCGACACTACCTCATCGAGCGTTTTCCCCCGATCAAGCTGGGTTGAGATGCCGACCACCGAATTCAGGCGGGAGACGGTTGTTTCCAGCAGTTCATTATGCAGGTTTGAGGTCAGGTGCGAGGGGAGCAGGCGGTGAACCCTGTCCGCTGTTTCATGGACATCTTCGAGCTCGACAACCGGCATGCTGCCGAGCCGGTCGAGGATCGGGAACGGTTTGACCCCGTCGTCTCTGCTCATGCTTTCCAGATAAAAGAGATTGATCGAGCTGGTTCGTACTCCCCAGGCAAGGAGGCACCGGTCTGACTGCGTCGGCTCCGGCAGCCTGATGGCAAAGCCGAGCAGTCCGAGCGGGCAGCGGCAGATGATCGGGACGCTTCTGGAGAGCGCTTCGCGCAGGGCATCTTCCAGCGGGAGGTTACAGCCCGTGCCGCAGGTTGCCGTCATGCCGCAGATGCCGCAGAGCTGTCCGGCGGAAAGATTTTTGGCGATTATCCCTTCCGCCTGAGAGTAAAGGGCAAGGCTGTAGGGAGCGATGAAGGAGTAGGCTCGTAGCGAATCCAGCACATCAACAGGGTTAATGGTAGAGATTTCCGGTAGCAAAGGCACCTCCCTCTCTTGTGACGGGCACTTTTTGTTATGGGCAGATGCCGTGCCTACACCGCTCCGCCGACAATCATCTCACCGATCAGCAGGGTAGGTTGCGCATCAGCTACCGGCACTCCCTGGCCGTCCTTGCCGCAGGTGCCGATGCCGAAACCGAGATCGGAGCCGACCATGATGATGCCGGTGAGAACTTCAGGGCCGTTGCCGGTTAGGGTTGCTCCCTGGACCGGTTCGCCGATGGCACCGTTCTCCAGCAGATACCCTTCGGCTACTTCGAACATGAAGTCACCGGTGACGGTATTCACCTGGCCACCCCCCATTTTCCTGACAAAAAGTCCGTGCGGCACGGCACGGATGATGTCGTCGGGAGAGGTACGGCCGGGGGCGATCAGCGTATTTGTCATCCGCACAATCGGCTTGGCATGATAGGATTCGCGCCGCCCGTTGCCGGTAGAGCTGCAGCCGTCTTTCATGGCGGTGAGCCGGTCGTACATGTATCCCTTGAGAATCCCGTTTTCCACCAGCACGTTCTTCTGTGCCGGAACCCCTTCGCTGTCGAAGGGGAATGAGCCCCTGGCATAGGGAATGGTGGCGTCATCGATCACGGTCACTACCCGGGAAGCGACCTTTTGGCCCAGTTTGCCGCGATACACGGAAATCCCGTTCTGGACAAGATCGGCCTCCAGGCCGTGACCGATCGCTTCATGCACCATTGTCCCCCCCGCCGTCGAGGAGAGGATCACCGGCATCCTGCCGCCGGGAGCCCTTCTGGCGGAGAGCATCATGACAGCGCGGCCGGCAGCGGTCAGAGCAATCTCGTCCGCACTCTTCTCGGCAAACAGCTCAAAGCCGCGGCAGGCGCCGGCAGACTCATAGCCGGTCTGCATGGCTCCCTCGGCGGCAGCCACTACCTGCGCTGCGAACATGGTGCCGATACGCCGGCTTTCCGTGAATTCACCCAGTGAATTGGCTGTCTGGACCGCAGCCACGCCGTCACGGTACAGGGCCATTGCCTGGCGGACAGACGGGGCGGCCTGCCGAGCCGCCTTCTCGGCAGCGGCAACAAGGGCGACCTTGTCGGCCAGCGGGATGCTCTCCGGGTGGCGGGCAACAGGGTACTCGACCCCCCGTGCGCGGGGAGAGATGATGATTGTCCGGTCGAACAGCTTGCCCTTGACGCCGTTGCTGACAGTTGCGGCCAGTTCGAGCAGGGATTGCTCCGTTACGTCGTTGGTATAGCCGAAAGCGGTACGGAAATCGCTGATCACCCGGATGCTTGCCCCTCTGTCGGCGCTGCAGAGAACCTTTTCGACCCTGCCGTCTTCGGCGACTATCTGGGTAGAGTGGCCCTCTTCGAAGTAGATCTCGGCAAATTCGCCGCCGGCGGCGAGCGCCTGCCGGAGAATTGCCTCTATATTGACCGTTTCAAGCACGCAGTTCACTCTCCTCGTCAAAAACTGTTTCCTGCAGCGGTATATCAGCGGAGATGGCGGCAAGCAGCTCCTGAATATCCGCTGCAAATCCGGCAGGGATGGTGAGGCGGATGATAACACCTTCCCGCTGTACCGTTGTCATCGTCGCCATCCCTTCATACGCTTCAAGAATGAACTTCAGGTAGACGACATCGCGGCGGTTCACCAGGAAGTAGCGGACAACATCAGCGGCAATGTTCGCCACTTCAGCCTCTCTGCAGGGCAATTTCCCCTGCCCAGCCGGGGAGTGTGCCCATCTCGACGGCGCAGGCCGGGGCTGATTTCCCGAACTCTTCCACCGCTGCGGCGAGCGTCACGAAGCGGACTCCCGCGGCAAGCAGCCGTTGGAGCAGATCGGCGAAAACATCGGCAAGCGGCCCCCCCTCCATTTCGGCATGGATGGTATGGACATGCAGCCCGGGAGACAGCAGCGCGAGGTAATGGCTGTTGACCGTTTCGGCCGTGATGCCGTTTTCGCCCAGAATCTGATCCATTGTCGGCCAGGTTGTCGGCAGCTGCAGGGTCTGGAAGGTTCTGCCCGCCATTACCGGGTAGAACGGATGGGTGCCGCGGCTGTCGCTGCAGTAGGCAAGCTCCATGGCATCCTGCACTTCAAGAGAGTCCGGCGAGACTGTCCACCCCGGGGCGGCGGTTGTCCTTGTCCTGCGTCCGAAGATGCTCTCGAACTGGCTGCTTGCCTTGCCCAGTTCCATGGCGGTCACCGGTTTGGGAAGCCAGGGGAGCAGGTCGTGCCACTTGACATGATCCCAGCAGTGAATCCCCACTTCATGGCCGCTTTTTTCGGTGTGCAGCAGGATTTCCGGAAATGAGGCGGCAATCAGCGGCGCAGGCAACAGGGTGCCGTAGAGAAGGGTCTTTATACCGGAGGCAGTATGGTGCCTGGTGCGCAGCATCTTCCGCAGGAAACCTTTTCTGGTAAAGATGCGGCGGACAGCCTTGCCGGTGTTGTCCGGTCCCATGGAAAAGTAGAAGGTAGCCCTGATGCCGAAACCGTCAAGGATGGAGATGAGCCGCGGCACACCGTCGCGGGTGCCGGCATAGGAGTCTACATCGACCTTGAGTGCTACGACCGGGCTTGACATTGCTGGCCTTGTCTGCAAGCTGTACTTGTTGATAATGACGGGCTAATGTAATATATTGCCTGTAGTGTTGGCAAGCAGTTATCATTAAATGGAGGGGTTTATGGCAAAACGGTACAGGGTGCTGATCGACGGCGAATGGACGGGTGATGATCTTCCTGGCATTGAGGTGCTGAATCCTTACGATGATACTCTGCTCGGGGTTGTGCCCGAAGCGACTCCGGCACTGGTGGAGCGGGCTATTGTAGCTGCCCAGAACGGTTTCAGGGCCATATCGGCAATGCCCGCCTGGCAACGGTCGGAGATCCTGGAACGTGCCGCCGGCTTCATGCTGCGCGACCGGGAGGAGATAGCAGGGATTATTGCCAGAGAGGCGGGCAAATCGTGGAAGTTTGCCCTTGCCGAGGCAGAGCGGAGCGCCGAGACTTTCCGTTTTGCTGCCCATGAAGCGAAGAACGAGCATGGTGCACTGGTGCCGATGGATGCTTCGCCGGTCTCATCCGGACGGTTCGGTTTTTACCTGCGTGTGCCGATCGGCGTGATCGGCGCCATTACGCCGTTCAATTTCCCGGTGAACCTGGTTGCCCACAAGGTGGCTCCGGCAATAGCCGCCGGCAATGCCCTCGTCGTCAAGCCGGCAACCAAGACACCGCTTTCTCTGCTCAAGATGGCCGAACTGCTCGAAGAGGCCGGTCTTCCTGCCGGAGTGCTCAACGTGCTGATCGGGAGCGGCAAAGTCGTCGGCAATCAGCTGGTACAGGACGATCGGCTGGCGATGATCACCTTTACCGGCAGCCCGGCGGTAGGGCGCGGCATCAAGGCGCTTGCCGGGTTGAAGAGAGTTACCCTGGAACTCGGCTCTAATTCGCCGACGATTATTGATGCTGATGCCGATCTTGACAAGGCGGTTCCCCGCTGTGTTGTCGGCAGTTTTGCCAACTCGGGCCAGGTATGCATCTCGGTGCAGCGGATTTATGTCCACCGCAACTGCTACCGGGAATTCCTCGCACGCTTCGTCGCGGCGACGAAACAGCTTATCGTCGGTGATCCGATGGACAAGCGCTGCGATGTCGGCCCGATGATCAACGGTGATGAAATTGCCAGGGCGCTTTCCTGGCTGGACGAGGCAAAAAATCTCGGGGCGACTATTGAGACCGGCGGCAACAGAATCGGTAACTGTCTGGAGCCGACCATCCTGAGCGGTGTGACCCCCGCAATGCAGGTGGTCTGCGCGGAAGTGTTTGCGCCGATTGTCTCGGTGGTGCCGTTTGACAGCTTCGAAGAGGCGCTTGACATGGCTGATGACTCCATCTACGGCCTGCAGGCGGGCATTTATACCAACGACATCAACAAGGCGTTCCAGGCGGTGAAGCGGCTCGATGTCGGCGGCGTCATCATCAATGATGTGCCGACCTTCCGGGTGGATCATATGCCCTATGGCGGCAACAAGCTGAGCGGACTGGGCCGGGAGGGGATCCGTTATGCGATGGAGGAGATGACGAACATTAAAATGATTTGCATTAATTTATAATTATTATGCAAAAAAATATTGACATTACAGATAAGAGAGGGATAGTATCGCCATTGGTTTGCATAAACACCCTGTTTCATACAGAGGTTAATAACAAAAGGAAAGAGGTACGTATCAAATGAAAAAGATGATTTCACTCGCAGTTTGCCTGTCCCTGTCTCTTGCTTTCGCTGCCGGCTGCAAGAAAAAAGAAGAAACTACTACAACAACAACTACGACTCCTGCTGTTGCTCCTGCTGCACCGGTTCAGGCTCAGTCAACATCCAAGCAGACCCCTGCAACGACCACTACTACTACAACTACTACTCCGGCCGCACCTGCCAAGCATTAATCAGTACGCTTTTATTGCACAGTGAAAATGGCTCGCAGGTAACTGCGAGCCATTTTTTTACATTAAAAACTGTCCGGAGGATTATTCATGGAAAGAACATTCGCAATTATCAAGCCTGACGCTGTCGAGCGCAACCTGATCGGCAAGATACTCGACAAGATCGAGACTGCCGGTTTCAAAATAGTCGGCATGAAAAAGATGCAGCTGAGCCGTGCCCAGGCAGAAGGTTTTTACTACGTCCACAAGGAGCGTCCGTTTTTCAACGACCTCTGCAGCTTCATGTCACGCAGTCCGGTTGTCGTGCTCTGCCTCGAAAAGAAAAACGCCATCGCCGACTGGCGTATCCTGATGGGGGCCACCAACCCGGCAAATGCCGAGCCGGGCACCATCCGCAAGGAATTTGCCAAGAACATCGAGGAGAACACCGCCCACGGCTCAGATGCCCCGGAGACGGCGGCGTTCGAGATCCCCTACTTCTTCAGTGCGCTTGAGCTTGTCTGATTTCAAGCCTTCCTGAGTGGCGACAAAAAAACCCTCTCACATTTCGTGGGAGGGTTTTTCATTGCCGGGGCGGTCATTCAGCAGAAATTCTCCTGATGGGGCACTACACCGCTTCGAAGTGGGTCATCTTTTTGAAGCTCTTGTAGCGGGCGTCTATCTCGCTGTACTGCAGGGTCCGGAGCCGGTCCAGACTGAAATCCTCCACAGTGAAGGATGCCATGACGCTGCCGAAGATGATCGCCTGGCGGACGCTCCCCTCCGACAGATTGCCGGTGCTGGCAAGATAGCCCATGAAGCCCCCGGCGAAGGTGTCGCCGGCGCCGGTTGGGTCGAA
>JAGFXN010000178.1 GCA_017861215.1 Deltaproteobacteria bacterium
GTGATGATGCCGTACCGCTCCGGCCGGTCGGTACTGTCCCGGCTGTACTTCCGCGCCAGCTTGATGGCCGCCTCGTTCGCCTCGGCGCCGGAGTTGCAGAAGAAAGCCTGGTCGGCAAAGGAATGGCTGCAGAGCAGCGCGGCCAGCTCGATCTGCTGCGGGATCTGGTAGTAGTTGGAACAATGGATGAGGGTTGCCGCCTGTTCCTGCAGCGCCTGCACCACTTTTGGATGGCAGTGCCCCAGGTTGTTGACCGCGACACCGGCCAGAAAATCCAGGTAGCGCTTGCCGTCCGCATCCCAGAGCTGGCACCCCTCGCCCCGCACCGGCACGATGGGATAGCGGCCATACGTCTTCATGATATATCTGTCGGATTTCTCGATCCATTGCACCGAATTCATGTACATCTCCTAATCCCAGTCCCCAGTCCCCAGTCCCCAGGCTTCAGGTGATCTCGGTACCGACGCCGATGTCGGTAAAAATCTCCAGCAGCACGGCATGTTTGACCCGGCCGTCAATGATATGCGCCTTCCTTGCTCCTTCCCCGAGAGCGGCGACGCAGCACTCCACCTTGGGGATCATGCCGCCGGAAATGGTGCCGTCATCGATCAGCAGCGGCACTTCAGGCAGATTGATGCTGCTGATCAGCTTCCCTTCCTTGTCCTTGACACCGGAGACATCGGTCAGCAGCATGAGCTTTTCGGCCCGCAGGGCCCCGGCAACCTTACCGGCGACAAGATCGGCATTGATATTGTAACTTTCCCCGTTCACCCCTACCCCTACCGGGGCGATGACCGGCAGGAATTTGCCCTGCTCCAGGGTCTGGATCAGCTCCTGGTTCACCTTGACCACGTTGCCGACAAAACCGATGTCGACCAGCTCGACGCTGCCGTCGTCATGCCTGATCTCCTGCAGCATCTTTTCACAGAGCAGCAGGTTGCCGTCCTTGCCGGAGAGGCCGACCGCACGGCCGCCATGCTGGTTGAGGTAGCCGACGACCTCCTGGTTCACCTGGCCGGTCAGCACCATCTCCACCACCGCCATGGTCGGACCGTCAGTGACCCGCATGCCGCGGACAAATTCCGAAACGATGCCGTAACGCTTGAGGGTTTCATTGATCTGCGGGCCGCCGCCATGAACCACGACCACGTTGATGCCGAGGGAGCGGAGGAGGATGACGTCGAGGGCGAAGGACTCCTTCAACGCCTCATCCGCCATGGCGTGGCCGCCGTACTTGATGACGATTGTCTTGCCGGAAAAGCGTCTGATGTAAGGGAGCGCCTCCATCAGAGTATTTGCCTTGTCGATAAATGCCTGCATGCGCGTTGTCCCTGTACGGATAAAATAAGCCCGGAAAGTGATCGACTATAGCAAAATATTGAAAAAAATCAATGCTGGAGAGCTGTTTGCAGCGATTTATTCTTGCTGCATGTGGAAAAAAAAGAGGCTGGCATAGCCAACCTCTCCTGTAAAACTCTCCATCATGCCGTGGACTTGAGGACCTCTGGGCGAGTTCCTATGAGGTGGGGATCTAGAAGCCGCTTCAGGCAATTCCCGCGTAATGGGGCAGCACACCACGGCTGAAAAAGACCCCCTGGTTATAAAATATTCCGCCAGGGTTTAGCAGTCACACGAGCATGACAGAGAGCAAACGTACCTTTAAGCGTATTCTAACCAGTATAGTGCAGGAAATCAAGGGGGATTTCGCCACCTTCTCTGCTCGGTCAAGCAGTCTCTCCGGCTGCCAGAAGTTTCTCGATCCTGAGCCAGATCTCAGCGAGGCCTTCACGGGACAGTGCCGAAAAGGGAATCAGCTCGCTCCTGCCTACCGCCAGCTCTTTGGCAATCAGCACCATCTGCCGCTCACGCTCGTTTTTTGAAACCTTGTCACACTTGGTCACTACCAGCAGCGGCGGCACGGAGAAGGTTCTCAGCCAGGTCAGCATCTGCAGATCCTCGTCTCTCGGAATCCTTCTGATGTCCAGTATCAGGACGACACCCTGCAGGTTGGCACGGGAGGAGAGATAGGTCTCCATCATCGGCCCCCACTGCCGTTTCACGTCAAGCGGCACCTTGGCAAAGCCGTAGCCGGGCAGGTCCACCAGGGTGAAAGCTTCGTTGACATCGAAAAAATTGATGAGTTGCGTTCTCCCCGGAGTTGAACTGGTACGCACCAGTTTTTTGCGGTTCACCAGCACATTGATGAGCGAAGACTTGCCGACATTGGAGCGTCCGGCAAAGGCAATTTCCGGGAGATCACTTTCGGGATACTGCGCCGGTTTTGTGGCGCTCTTGATAAATACGGTCGATTTTACATGCATTTTTTTCTCCGATAGCGGCATGATACCGCTCTTTCAATTTTATGGCAAATGCCAACTTTTCCCTTGACAGCAGAACGGCGCTTCTGCCATAAAACAGTCATGACTACTCAATATTTCTCGACTTTTGCAGAGTTCAGCTTTTGGTGCGGATTTTATTTTCAGCACTCCGCCCGTGAGCTTCGTCTGCACTGAGAGAAACATTGACCAGAAAAAGATTGAAAGCCGGGGGTGGAGAGAACATACCCCCGGCTTTTTTTATGTGCGCTGCATGAGGCCGGGGGATTGAATCTTCCGGCCTTTTCCGGTTTTCAGAGGGAGAAAACAGATGATCATTGTAATGAAGGCAGGTGCAGCAAGAAGAGAGAAGGATGAGGTGCTGAAGAGAATCCGCGAACTGGGCTATACCCCCCACGTGATTCACGGCACGACCCGCGACGTAGTCGGTGCCATCGGCGACGAACGGGGGAAACTGGTTCTGCAGGAAATCGAGTCGATGAACGGGGTTGAAAGCGTTGTGCCGATTCTGCAGCCGTACAAGCTGGCTTCCAAAGAGGTGATGAAAGAGTCGAGCACCATCCGCATCAGCGACAGTGTGAGCATCGGCGGCAAGGAAATTATCATCATGGCCGGCCCCTGCTCGGTAGAGAGCGAGAAGCAGATCATCGACAGCGCCATCGCCGTCAAGGCAGCCGGGGCGCACATCCTGCGCGGCGGGGCGTTCAAGCCCCGGACCTCGCCCTACTCGTTTCAGGGGCTGGAGGAAGAGGGTCTGAAGCTCCTTGCCAAGGCGCGGCAGCTGACCGGCCTGCCGGTTGTTACCGAGGTCATCAATCCCGAGACCGCCGATCTGGTGGCGGAGTATGCCGACATCCTGCAGATCGGGGCGCGCAATTCACAGAACTTCGCCCTTCTCAAAAAGGTGGGACAGCTCAAAAAACCGGTGCTGCTGAAGCGCGGCATGGCGATGACCATCCAGGAGCTCCTGATGAGCGCGGAATATATCCTTGCCGAAGGCAACCAGTCGGTCATTCTGTGTGAACGGGGCATACGTACCTTTGAGACTGCTACCCGCAATACTCTTGACCTCTCGGCCATTCCGGCGCTCAGGAGCAGGACGCATCTGCCGATTGTCATCGATCCGTCGCACGGCACCGGCAACCATCATTATGTAGCCCCCATGGCGCTGGCTGCCGTAGCTGCCGGAGCCGACGGCCTCATCATCGAGGTGCACCCCGACCCGGAGCATGCCACCAGTGACGGACCGCAGTCGCTCAAACCGGCCAAGTTTGCCGCCCTGATGGCAAAGATGCGCAAGGTTGCCGAGGCGGTTGACAGGAGCATATAAAAAACCAGGCTGAAGACTGAAGGCTGTTGGGACCGGGTTGAAGTTTGTTCAGCGGTCTGAATGTTTCAACTTCAGACTTCAGTCTTCAGCCCAATTACCTTTTTGGAGGTTTTATGAAACGTCTGATCACGCTGCTGTTCGTGGCTGTTGTTACGCTCTCTATGCCACTGCCGGCGGCAGCAGGACGGCAGGGGGCAGACGCCGAGGCGCTGAAAGCGGCAGCGGTGAGGGGGTTCGAGGAGATTCTCGATCTCTGGCGGGCCGGGAATTACGGAGAGCTTTACAACCGGACGCTGATCAGCGGCAAAGATACCAGGGAGTCTTTCAGCAACAGGATGGCAAAGGCCCCGCTCAAGCCATCCTGCTGCTGGGAGAAGATGCAGGAAGTTGCCGTGAGTGTGCGGTCGCCGACCAGCGTGGTCATCAGAGCCAAACTCGGCCTGGATGCGCCCGGGGAGATGGCATACAAGACAAAATCTTTCAAGCTTAACCTAGAAGATGGCGAGTGGCGCATTGCCCGGTCGGAAATCCTGTCAATTGCCGAAGCCGGAAAAGCCAAAGGGGCGCGCAAGTAGCGCGCAACTAAGAGCTTGTCCGTAAATAACGTTCTAAGTAGTTTCCGTCCGGAGTATCCGGATGGACAGTCATCGGTTCAAGCTGTCGGCAGTGCAAACATGACCCGGCAGCCGGTGGGTGAGTTGGACTCTATCCAGATCCGGCCGTGATGTGCTTCAATAATATCCTTCACCAGGGAGAGCCCGAGCCCGGTGCCGCCGACCAGCCTGCGATCGGAATTGTCAACCCGGTAAAACCGTTCAAAGACTTTCAACCGCAAATCCGCGGGAATGCCGATGCCCTCGTCCTGCACGGTAACGATAATCTCGTCTCCGGCAGCCTTCGCACTGATGGTGATTTGTGAGCCGGGAGGAGAGTACTTGCAGGCGTTTGAAATCAGATTTATCATGACCTGATGCAGCTTTTCCCCATCGCCTTTAATTGTCGGCAGGTTGGCGGGACAGTCGACAACAATCCCCTGAATATCCCTGTTGCAGGAGAAGAGGCGGACGCCATCGTTAATGATATCGGCAACCGCAATATCCTTTGTCGAGAATGAACCGGTCTCACTCTTCAGTCTCTGCATGTCAAGGAAGTTGCCGATAAGGTCATTCAGCCGCTCTGTCTCGTGGTGCATTGTCTCAAGAATGTCACGCTGCCTGGCCGGATCGACTTCATTGTCGCGCAGGAATTCGGTAAAGCCGAGCATGGCCGTGAGCGGGGTCCGCATCTCATGACTGACGGCGGAAATCATTTCATCCTTGATCCGCTCCATCTCTTTTATGTCGGAAATATCGACGGCAATCTGCAGCCGGACCAGCCTGCCGTCAGTCCATTCGATCGCCCGGTCGGTCAACTGATACCATCTGCCGTTTTTTACGTTGCGACGTTCTGATGTTATCGCCGGCTGCGGCATGCCATCCTTCACCAGCAAAGGGTTGTTACAGAATTCGCAGGGGGCTTCCCGGCCATTCTGGAACAGGTCGTAACAGAGCCGCCCCTGCCAGTCTTCGCCATATAAAGAGGTCGCATACTGGTTCATGTAAAGGATTTCGTGAGTCTGCATGTCTGCGACGTAGATGATGGCGGTCATGGCATCGAAGATTGTCCTGAACTGGACGAACTGCCTGTTCAGGGCGATTTCCGCCTCGCGCCGCATCCGTCTTTCGCCGGCCTCCCTGATTTCCCGTTCCAGCGCCGGAGCGAGCCGGGAAAGGTTCTGCTTCATTACATAATCGTGCGCCCCTGCCTTCATGGCGGCAACAGCCTGATCTTCGCCGATCTTGCCGGAGACGACGATGAACGGGATATCCAGGCCGGATTCCTGCAGCAGCTTCAGCGCAGCCAGCGCACTGAAGCCGGGCATGTTATAATCAGAAGTCACAGCATCCCACGAGCGGACCCCGAGGGCCTGACTCATTGCCTGGGAGGTGCAGACGGAAAGGTAGTCCGGTTCATACCCCCCTTTGCGGAGTTCATGAAGAAGGAGGAAGAGGTCATCTTCGGAGTCTTCAACGATCAATATTCTGAGAGGCTTGGACATGGAGCGGTTCCTTCGTGCTGACTGCTTACTGTTGAGTCTACCAACAAACCATGCTGTCAACAAGCAGGAGTTGAATAAATGACTGCTGAATTCTTGCCGCACTGCTTACGACCAGGCCATTTTCCGTGCGCAGCAGGCTGCTGGGAATTCAGCCGCAGAGATTAAAGCCGCTTGACGGCGGCAAACTGTTTCCGCTACCCTGCCACTATGGAAAACAAACCACTTGCAACAAATAAACCCGAACTCCTTGCCCCGGCAGGCTCACTTGAAGCTTTTTTCGCTGCCATGGAAAAGGGTGCGGATGGAGTCTATGCCGGTCTCAAGCAGTTTTCCGCCCGGGCAAAGGCAAAAAACTTTACCATGGCCCAGATGGAGAGGATGACCGCCTATGCCCACTCTCTGGGGAGAAAGGTCTATGTAACCCTCAATACCCTGGTGAAAGAGTCTGAACTCCCCCTGCTGGTCGACACGCTCTCCTCGCTGGAGGCGATGCAGGTCGATGCCGTCATCATTCAGGATATGGCGGTGGCGCGCCTGGTCCGGCGCTTCTTCCCGGGACTCCCCCTGCACGCCTCTACCCAGATGACGGTGCACAATACCCAGGGGGTTCTCCAGCTGGCAGAGCTCGGCTTTGAGCGGGTGGTGCTGGCACGGGAGCTCCATCTTGATGAAATCAGCCGCATTGTCGCCCAGAGTCCGATCGGCATTGAGTGCTTCGTGCACGGCGCGCTCTGCTTCTCCGTCTCCGGACAGTGCTATTTCTCATCGTTTCTCGGCGGACACAGCGGCAACCGCGGGCGCTGCGCCCAGCCCTGCCGCCGCCAGTACCGCTACAAAGGCAAGGAAGGCTATTACTTTTCCACCAATGATTTTTCCAGCATCGATCTGATCCCGCAGATGGCGGCGGCCGGAGTCGCCTCCCTCAAGATTGAAGGGCGGATGAAATCTGCCGAGTATGTGGCCTCCATTGTCGGGGCGTACCGCAAGGTTCTCGATGCTGACCCGGCAGGCTTTCCTGCCGCCCTCGGCGAAGCCAGGGAGCTGATAAAACAGTCCTTTGGACGAGTCCCCACCAAGGGTTTTCTTGCTTCCGCCAATCCGGTTGACATCGCCACACCGGCGCTGCGCGGTGCAACCGGCAGATTCCTCGGCGAGATAAAGTCCGTCCGGGGAGACCGGATATTCTTTGAGTCCCGCGACCGGCTGCATATCGGCGACCGGATCAGGATCCAGCCGAAGAGCGACATGGCGGGCAAAGGCTTTACCGTCAGGGAGATTTTCGTCGACAACCGCCCGGTCAAGTCAGCCCAGGAGCGCGCCAGGATTGCCGTTACCTCCCCTTTTGCCGCCGCCGTGGGCGATGCCGTCTTCAAGGTCTCCTCGGAAACAGCCTTCACCATGAGTGAAAATGCCTGCCTCAAACGGCTGGAGTCGGTCAAGAAGCATCGCATCCCGTGCGATCTGCGCTTTTCGCTGCAGGACCGGCAACTGGTCATCAGCGCCGCAACGGCCGGACGGAGAGAAACGGTATCATTGCCGCTTGGCGGCGAGGAGCCGGCCAGAAGCAGTGACATGACCGAGGTTTTCCGCGGGCAGTTTGCCAAATGCGGCGACACCCCCTTTATCCTCGGCAACCTTTCGGCGGAAGGTTTCCCGCCGATCATGATTCCGCCGGCAGCGCTGAAGGAGCTCAGGAAGGATTTTTACCGGGAACTGGAACGCCGCATACT
>JAGFXN010000179.1 GCA_017861215.1 Deltaproteobacteria bacterium
ACAATGAACTGCTGACGGCAACACTACGCAGCAGGAACGGCTATATACGTGACAAAGTCAATACTCTGCTTGACGTCATGGGTACCAAGCCGCTGCGGGTTGAAGAACTTGACGATGACAGTATTCAGGAGTTTGACCCCCTCGGCATCATCTTTGATTCGTTCCGCCATATTCTTGTCAGCCTCAAAGACAAGAACAATCAACTGCAGCTGCTGCATGATGAAATGATTGCCATCTTCTCCGCCGCCCAGGTGGGGATCATGGTGGTTGACCGGGAGTTCCGCATCATCTCCTGCAACGACAGAATGAAGGAGATATTCCTGGACGCGCCGGATGAAGGGGCTGTTTTCGGCGAATACTGCAGGGATATCGTCTGTAAAGGCCAGATTCCGGATGAGTTGTGTGCCGTCCGCCAAATCCTTGCCGGTGCAGATGTTGCCAGCTTCAAAGGTTGGGAAGTACGAAAGCATATTTTCGATGTGGAAGCAGCGCCAATCCATGACACAGCTGGTGTTGTCAAGAGAATCGTCCTTGTTTATAACGATATCAGCGACGTGAAACAATCCCAGGATGCGCTGCGAAAGCTGAATGCGGAACTGGAGCAGCGGGTGGAAGAGCGGACCGCCCAGTATCAGGAGATCAACAAGGAGCTGGAGGCCTTCTGCTACTCGATATCTCACGACCTGCGGGCACCGCTGCGACACATCAGCGGCTTCACCACCATCCTGTGCGAAGACTACAGCGACAATTTTGATGAAGCAGGGGTGGAGCTTCTGCGCCGCATCTGCACCGGCAGCGAAAAAATGGGCCGGATGATCGACGACCTGCTCCAATTATCCAGGCTGTCCCGGACAAAAATGAAATTCATGGAGGTTGACCTGTCCAGCCTTGCCGAAACGACTGCGGCCATGTTCCGCGAAGCAGATCCGGCGAGGAAGGCACAAGTCAACATTGAGAAAGGGCTGACAGCCCGAGGGGATGCCACCCTGCTGGGCATGGTGCTGCAGAATCTCATCGGCAACGCCTGGAAATACTCGGCAAACACCGTGGAAGCGGTCATTGAAGTCGGCCGGATACGCAGCAACGGCAGGGATACCTTTTTTGTCCGCGACAACGGCATCGGTTTCGATATGGCGTACCGGGACAATCTGTTTCGCGTCTTTGAACGTCTCCACGGCGAAGAATTCGAGGGGAGCGGCATCGGCCTGGCCACAGTTCAGCGGATCATTTCCCGGCACCGGGGAGAAGTCTGGGCCGAGGGTGAAGTCGGCAGCGGCGCAACCTTTTATTTCACCCTGCCTCAGGGTAAAGAGCAGCGCCGCTGGGAAAAAAACGCCATATAGTCCTGTTGGCGCAGGGATGGTTTCAACCAGGTTCCGCCATGGATTTTTGAATCGGCTGCCCGGATAGGGAATGTTATTTAAATCTTCTCCAGAAGATAGGTGACAAACTCTTCGCCGATTACTGCGTCGACATCTCTGCACCCAAGAGATGTATAACGCCGCCAGATGTCATACTTGTCCTGCAGGGGGATGCCGGAGAGAAGGATATGGCCGCCGGGAGAGGTCAGTTCTACCAGGCGCTCAGCCAGCGGCATGAGAATATCCGCATAGATGTTCGCCATGACAAGATCGAAGCCGGTAGCGGCAATTGAGTCAAGCTCGCCGCAGACAGTGAGACACCTGTTCTGCACGCCGTTCAGCGCTATATTCAGGCTGCAGGAAAGCGCGGCAGGCCATTCGATATCGACAGCTACCGCTGCCTCAGCTCCCAGCAGCAGTGCAGCTATCGCCAGGATGCCGGTACCGCTGCCGAGATCGAGCGCTGTTACACCGTCAAGACCCGGCATATTTTCAAGCTGCTGCAGACAAGCGGCGGTTGTCTCATGCTCACCGGAGCCGAATGCTCCCTTTCTGCCGAGATACAGAGGAATACCGCAATCTTCAGGGAGCGGATCGCCTTGCGGAATGATGCTGAACCTCCCCAGTCTGAACGGGGTAAATATTCGGCCTGTGGTCATTACTGTTCCTTTACTGAGGGGTTAAGACTGAAGGCTGATGGTACAACCATAAAGGCATAGTGAGATTTTCCTTCAGTCTTCAACCTTCGACCTTCTGCCTGAATTTTCCCATGGAGTCATACTATGCAGCAAACCAGCAACGGCACCCTCTATATAGTCGCCACTCCGATCGGCAATCTCGAAGACATGACGTTCCGGGCGGTGCGCACCCTCAAGGAGGTTGACCTGATTGCGGCAGAGGACACCCGCCACTCACGCAAGCTCCTTGCCCACTACGGAATCGCCACGCGGATGACACCCTATCATGACCATAATGAACAGCTCAAGACCGATTATCTCATCGACAGGCTTCTGGATGGACAGAACGTCGCCCTGATTACCGACGCCGGCACCCCCTGCATTGCTGATCCGGGGTACCGGATCGTCCAGGCGGCAGTTGCAGCCGGTGTCAGAGTGGTGCCCATACCGGGTGCTGCAGCGCTTGCGGCTGCTGTTTCCGCCGCAGGCCTGCCGAGTGATCGCTTTGCCTTTGAAGGGTTTCTACCGCCCAGGCAGGGTAAACGTCGGGCAAAACTGGCAGAACTTACCAATGAAAACAGGCTGCTTGTTTTTTATGAAGCGCCGCACCGTCTCGCAGCGACACTGGCGGACATGCGCGAGACCCTGGGCAACAGGCAGGCAGTTGTTGCCCGCGAGTTGACCAAAATCCATGAAGAGTTCCGCAACGGCACCCTTGATGAAATTGCCGAGTACTACCGTGAACAGCAGGTCAAAGGGGAGATTGTCATCCTGATTGCGCCACCTGTTGACGATGGCAGGAAACAGATAACTGATGTTGTCCCTCTGCTCCGCCAGCTTCTTGCTGAGAGGAGAATGTCGTTCAAAGACGCAGTCATGCAGGCAGCTCAGCAGACCGGTGTTTCGCGGACCGAGCTTTACGAAATGGCGCTGCGGCTGAAACTGGAAGCGAAAAATGGCGGCTGACCGCAATTTTTAGCCGTTACCCTGATAGCAGACGCTGATCATGCCAACAACGATTGCACCACAAAACACGCAATGCTACCCCCTTCCTTCTTTCCGTTGTGCCGAGTTTCCGCTGCCCGAAAAACTGCTTGCCATTCTTCCCTGTCCCGGCTTCGCCTCGGTAGAGACGATTTCCTGGATACTCTCTGCTAGCGGCAGTGACCAGGGCAACATGACGATTTGCCTGCAAAGCTGCCGCACGGCGCAGGGAAATAAAAGCTGGCTCTACCACATGTCTTTATGTATGATAATTGTTCAATCGAACCATGCATCTTTGCTTTGACAGAGTATCACCATGACTGACAGTAAATCCTGGTAACGGTAAAACCTTCTTTATGCCTGAAAAAATTACTATTGCGCTCTGCGCCATTATGGCGGCCTTTCTCCTGGCAACTAACGTACATGCCGCGCCTGCATCGTCTGCCTCTTCTGCTTTTTTCATAAGTGCGACCGGCGGGGGATATAGTGGCGACATCACTGGGAACTCTTCCGTTACCGGCGTAAAGCTTGGCTATGAAATCATCGGCAAGAACATCTCGGACAGTCTTGGCTTAGAAGCAGGTTTCAGCGCCGCCTCTTCTCAGTCAAGCGGTGACAACAACGGGCAGAATCTTTACCTTTACCGGCTTGATGCCATTTATCCATTCCTGCCACGCAACCGTCTTGTCCCCTACATTGCTGTGGGTGTCGGTAATTGCTCCGGATGTAACGACACAAATTCAGGCAACAGCCTGCTCGGAAATTATGGCATCGGTGCCAGGTATTTCCTGACAGAAAATATCGCCTTCAGAGCCGATGTCCGTCAGCTTATTATCTCTGACGGAGGCAAAAGTAATAATTTCGAGTACACAGCCGGGCTCACCTATTATTTATCCAAGGACAAGCAGTTTGTTCGAATCAAGATTGTCGACTCGGATAACGACGGCATTCCCGACGATAGAGATGCCTGCCCCAAAACCCCTAAAAACGTAAAAGTCGATGCAACCGGCTGCCCGCTGGATAGCGATAAGGACAGTGTCCCTGACTACAAGGACAAATGCCCGGACACCCCGTCTGGCATCAAGGTTAACGGTGAGGGCTGCCCGGCGGTGGCAACTGCACCCAAACCTGCCGAACCCGCAAAAGAACCTCTGACCGGGGTGGCAGCCAGGGTGATAGCTCCAGAAAAACCCGGCGCACCGCCAGCTCCTGTTGCCGCACCAGGAGCCGTTCCTGCCGCGATTG
>JAGFXN010000180.1 GCA_017861215.1 Deltaproteobacteria bacterium
CAAAGTCATCTACCGGGATAATGGCGTCAAAGATATGCTGCTTTTCCTGAAAGGGAAGGGACTTATCGGCATACTCCCGGACCAGGTCGTGCGGCCTCCCCATGGTATCCTGGTCGACTTTTTCGGACGCCCCTGCTGGACAACGGTCATGCCGGTAAAACTGTCACTCAAGACCGGCAGCCCCATTCTCCCCTTCTTTATCCACCGGGAAAACGGCAGGAACATCGTCACCATCGAGCCGGCGCTTCAGCTGCTGAGCGAAGGGAGTGATCAGGAACGCATCCTTGACGGGACGATCAGGATGAATCAGGCCATCGAAAAGCATATCCTGCAGTACCCGACTCAGTGGAACTGGTTCTATCGGCGCTGGAAGGGTGTGCGCTGACGTGCGCCGGATCGTCATTATCGGCAACAGAGGAGCCGGAAGCTTTTCGCAGCAACAGTTTGCTGCTGCCTTCGAGCAGCTTGAATCCGCAGGAGTTGCTGTACAGAGCTGCTTTTGCAGTGACTTTGCCGAAATGACCGAAAAAGCGAATGAGCTGAGCAGACTGACGGATAGCCCGATTGTGGTTGCCGCCGGCGGCGACGGCACCATCAATGCCGTTTTGAATGGCTTGGCCGGAAACCGTGCCACCTGCGCCATTCTGCCGATGGGAACCGCCAATGTCATGGCTCTGGAGCTTGGTATCACAACTGCCGGGCAGGCAGCCACCAGGATACTGAACGGAATTCCGCACCCTTTCACCGCGGGTCTGCTGAAAAACGGCACGCGGTCAAGCCGCTTTTTCCTCATGGCCGGCGCCGGTCTCGACGGTCATATCGTCAGGGCTGTTTCACTCACAGAGAAGCAACGCTTCGGCAAAGGCGCCTATCTTCTCTCTGCCCTGCGCAGTCTTGTTTCATGGGACTCTGGCGAACTGCAGGTGACAACAGAAACAGAGACCTTCAGCTGCGGCACGTTGATTGTCTGCAATGCCTCCCGCTATGGCGGTTCTTTCTCGCTTGCGCCGCCAGCCACGATCTTCTCTTCTTCTTTTGAGTTGATCGCCATCAAAGGCTGCTCGCGCAGCACCTCACTACGAGCTATAGCAGGCGCAGCGCTTGGCAGGTCAGGTTCAGAGGTGCTTTACCGGACAACCGCCACCAGCATCAAAATAGCCGGGATAAAACCGGTTCAGGCGGATGGTGACGACTGGGGCGACGCTCCCGTCGAGATACTTGCAGAGCCTGAGTATGCACATATAATCATATAGCTTACAAAGGATATTATGTTAACGTTAGCCTATTATCAGGGCAGCGACTTTGCCAACAAACACAACCTCAATCGAAACGCACTATAGAAAAAATACAAACTGTAAAAAAAGAGGGGGATGCTTGCGCATCCCCCTCTTTTCATGTCATTTCTGCAAATTCTCTTAGAACTTGCGGCCGCCTTCTGCAGCCCACTTCTCGAGCATTGCCGTGGTAACTGATTTCGGACGCTCGATAGCGTAGCCGAGACCGCGGTCCCAGGTGATGTTGGCCATGCAGCCGAGGGCACGGCCGACGCCGAAGAGGACGGTATAGAAGTCCCACTCCTTGAGGCCGAAGTACCACTGGATGACGCCAGACTGGGCATCAACGTTCGGCCACGGGTTCTTGGTTTTGCCGTGTTCGGTGAGAACAACCGGAGCAACTTCAAAGATCATGGAAACAACCTTGAACAATGGATCGTCTTTAAGGCCGGGAGTATTCTGGCAAAACTCACGCTGTGACATGTAGCGCGGGTCGGTCTTGCGGAGTACGGCGTGGCCGTAGCCCGGAATAACCTGGCCGGCATTGAGGGTATCCCAGAGAGCCTTGGTAATCAGCTCTTTGGTGGGCTCGACGCCTTTGCAGTATTTCTCCTGGAACTTCATGGTCCAGTCGAGAACTTCCTGGTTGGCAAGGCCGTGCAGTGGGCCGGCAAGGCCGTTGAGGCCTGCGGAGTATGCATAATACGGGTCAGACAGAGCGGAGTGAACCAGGTGTGTGGTATGTGCCGAGACGTTGCCGGACTCATGGTCGGAGTGGAGGATGAAGTACATACGGGCAACATCCTTGTACTCTTCGCACTGGCCGATCATATGAGCAAAGTTGGCGCCCATGTCCAGTTTCGGATCGATGGCAATCTGCTTGTCGCCACGGAACTTCAGGTTGTAGATGAAAGCGGCGAGAACAGCGATGCGGGCAACAATGTCAGCTGCGTCTTCATACACATATTCCCAGGCTACCATCTTGTTGAATTTGCCGGAGTTGTAGAAACCGGCAAATTTGGAGTCTTTCTGCATTGCAAGAATACCGACGGAAAGCATGACCATCGGATGGCTGTCACGCGGCAGAGCGCGGACAGCGGCGAAGACGTACTCGGGTACTACCTGACGGACTTTCCATTCTTTGACAACCTCGTCAACCTGAGCCTGGGTCGGCACATCACCGGTAAGGAGGAAGTACCAGAAGGATTCGACGGTGGGGTACTTTGAGCCGGGAGCTTTCGGCAGTGCTTCGAAAGTCTCGGGAATGGTCTTACCGCGGAAACGGATCCCTTCCTGCGGGTCGAGATAGGAGATGTCTGTTACGAGGCTGCGGATGTCGCGGGCGCCGCCGATTGCCTGGTCAATCGTAACCTGGTCGATTACAACCTTGCCGAATTCCTTGGTGAGACGGGTGGTGCGGGGACGGAACTCTTCAATCTTCTGTTTGAGCGTCTCTTTAAGTGCCATGTTGCTTGATCTCCTTTCGACTGTTGGGATTAATGGGCGGGGATGACCTGGATGGTCATCCTTCCACTGATAAACAGAAACAGCTTGCAAAACAAGGTCTTATCTCTACTAAAAAGGCTTCAGGAGAAGACTCCCGACAATCCATAATGCGCTGTAGCGCATACTGTATACAGAATTGCGTCCTCTTATATCACCGGCCTAAATTAAATTCAACATATTTTTTGTAGCTTATAAGGGAATAATAATTATTTTTTCGTCGGCCAGGGTCAGCTGTTTGAGGGAACAGTCATCAGCCAGATAAAAACTGTTTTCAATGCCAACTGCCCCCTCTCCCGGGAAAACCAGTTTCGGTTCAAAAGCAAAAGCCATCCCCGTCTCCAGTCGCATCTGGTGAAAACCACGGGCGATGAACGGATACTCATCTATCTCTATACCTATACCGTGACCGATGAAAGACACCTGCGATCCCGCTACCCCCATGAAGCTGTCCCGGTACCCCTTGGCGACGGCGAGCGCACAGCATTCATCGTAAAGTTCGCCCCACGTCGGCAGCTGTGGCGCCAAACTCTTCATCAGTTCCTGGACTTCGAGCATATCCTCATAACCCTTTACCAGCTTCGCCGACAGCCCGCCAACTGCCATCACCCGCGTTTGATCAACCAGGTAGCCGTCACAGCTGCCGGCAAAGTCGATGATCACCGGTTCACCACGGCCTATCGGCTTGTACCCGGCACCCTGACCGAATGAGGGCGTCGTGCCGAGGCCGCCGAGGGGAGTGTCGGTGTAGGCCGGCACGGCGCTGTCAGCACCGGAGAAGGTGTGGCCGAACATCATTTCGCCGTTGAACACCCGCATCCGGATCAGACCGGCATGGCCTTCAAGCCGGGCAACCCGTTCAAGCTCTGCCGCAAGCTGCAAATCGGTCATCCCTTCACGCAGCAGTCCGACAGCTGCCCGGAAAACCTTGTCAAGCTGATGTGCCGCATCCTGCATCAGGTGGATTTCGTAATGACTCTTGATCATCCTTATTCTGCGGATAAGGGGCGAAGCGTCATGGAAGGAAGCATCGGGGAAAACCTTTCGGTACCGCTCGAACAGCGCTACCGGCAGCACATCAAACTCCATGCCGATGCTGCGGGGAGCAGGGTAGCCATGGGTCGCGATTATCGCGGCTACTTCACTCATGGAGGAGAACGGCAGAACTTCCTTCAGCCCTGATTCCATCCTTGCCCGACGGCAGTCACGACGGACCAGATACAGCGGCTGACCGGCAGCGGGAAGGTAAAGCGCACCGGACTGGATCGTGCCGGTAAAATAGTAGAGATCCGCATTCTGCAGCAGAAGCAGTGCATCAAGACCTTCTGCCGTCATCGCCTGCTGCGCCCTGCTGCAGCGGTATTCAAGCTCGGTTGCCGGTGTCAGTCGCATTATTTTTCTCCTTTGCAATTTTCTCCGCCATCCGGCGCTTTCTGCCGCCGACAAACAGCTCTTCGATGACTATAACAACAAAGCAGA
>JAGFXN010000181.1 GCA_017861215.1 Deltaproteobacteria bacterium
CCAGCTTCGTGTCGTACGTAAAGTCGCAATAGAATGAATGTTCATTCTAGACGTACTGATAAAACCTGCACAGTGCCGCTACCATGGCAGCTATCTCCGGATACCGTCCCAGCAGGCCTCAATAGTCCGGGCAATCAGCACTTCGTCCCGCATAATGAAGCCAAGTATGTGATCGCGAGCCACGGCCAGAATGGGGCCGAAGGCCAGGGCAAAGAGAATGACAAGAGGCAGGTCCTTCATTTCCTGCCGGGAAACCCCGTCTTCGAAGAGTTCACGGAAAACGTCACATTCTCCCCTTGCTTCAAGGAGTTTATCCCGGCGGAACGCTACGCCGTAGGGGGAGTTTAGAAACTGCTCCAGAAAACGGAAATCAAGGGGATTGTCGATGAAATAGCGCAGCAAAGCCGTGCAGAGATGGAGGAACCGCTCCCTGATCGGCTTATCCGGCGAGTACCCTTTCTGTATGATGGGAAAACTCCGCTCTTCCAGTTCCCGGTAGAGTTCGGTGATCAGCACATCCTTGTTCTCGAAGTAGCGGTAGATCGTCCCGGCCCCTACCCCGGCGTGTTCAGCGATCAGCGCCATGGGGGCACCATGAAAGCCATGTTCGGCAATCAGTTCGAGGGCCGCGCGGACAATCTCGTCGCGTTTGTCTGTTTTCGCCATAGGAAATACCCCTTACGGAATGAACGTTCATTCCATAACTACTCTCTTCACCGAGCATCCGTCAAGAATAATTTCGATCTGGACAGAATCACTGCGGCTAACTGCTACGGCAGTGCAACCACAGGTGCAAGAGGGCAGCCAGACACTGCAAAGTTCCCGTTCCGGGGGTGACGGATGACCCTCCGAAAACAGCCAGGGCAACGGTCACAGCGTCGTTTTCCTGACAGGGCAGGTGCGCGCCATCTTGACTTGAGGCTTCAGCAGGGTATAGTTTCAGAAAACTGCCTGTCCGGAGCAACAGCATGTCCCGCCGCCGCAAAATAGCCGTAGCAGTCGCCATCGTCATGGTAACCGGGCTGCTGTTCACCGCCTTTGTCCTCCCCCTTATCGTCAGGGGACAGCTCGAACAACAGATCGGCAGCGCCACCGACCGGCAGTGCACTGTTAACGGCGTGGCGATAAATCCTCTCAACTGGTCAGCTGAGGTGCGTGGCCTGAAATTATCCGAAAAGAACAGCAAAGCACTGTTCGTTTCCTTCAGCAGCGTCAAACTGCGGGTCAGCCCTACTTCCCTCTGGCGACTGGCTCCGGTGGTGGCGGAACTCAAGGTGACCTCTCCCTATCTGCACCTGGAGCGCACTGCAGCCAACAGCTACAACTTCTCCGACATTCTCGCCAAAAACAGCAGCAAGAAGAGCGACAAACCGGCAAGTTTTTCTCTCAACAACATCGTGGTCGAAAACGGCAGAGTTGCCTTCGATGACAATGCGTTGTCCAGGCCGGCAAAACACACTGTCGAGCAGCTGTCGCTGCAGATTCCGTTTATCAGCAACATCTCCTATTTTGCCGACAAATATGTCGATCCCAAACTTTCAGCAAACGTCAACGGAGCGCATTTCGATTTTGCCGGCAAGATGAAGCCTTTTGAAAAAGGGCTTGAAGCTTCGCTGAGCATCAACCTGCAGGGGATTAACATCCCCTACTATGCCCCCTACTTTCCCCAGGAACTGCCGGTGCAAATCAGAAAGGGAATTCTCTCGACCGCTCTCAACATAAGTCATCGGCTGATTCAGGGGGGCAAGCCGGATATAACCATCACCGGTCTGGCAGGGGTCAAGGAGCTCGACATCCAGGAGAAATCCGGCGCGGCGCTGTTCTCCCTGGCGGCAGTGAATATCGACATCAAACGGCTGGCGCTGCTGACCCGAAGCTACGAGATTACCAGCCTCTCCATTGCCGGGCCGCATCTATACCTCCATGGCGACAAGGACGGCATCTGGAACCTGAGCCGCCTGGCCCGCAAGGAATCCGCTGCGCCGGCGACAGCAGAACCGCCCGCAGTTGACAGTAAAACGGCCAAAGCGGCTGTTTACCTGCAGACGCTGCGGCTCACTGACGGCAGGGTAACCCTGCAGGATGACCGTCCGCCAGGCGGCAACGCTGCCGAGTTCCGTGAAGTCACCCTCAATCTCGATAATTTTGCGACGCAAGGGGAACTGCCGGCGGCCTATACATTGTCACTGAAAAGCGGCCGGAACGAGACGGCTGCCGCCTCCGGCAGCATCGTCATGGAGCCGTTAGCCGTCTCGGCCCGCATTGCTCTGACCGATATTGTTCATGAAGCCTACTACCCCTATCTGTTGCATATCCTGGCTGCACCGGTCCGCGGCCGGATCGACTGCCGCGGCGATCTTGCCTACAGTGCCGCCACAGGTCTGACGCTTGACCAGGTCATGCTCCGCCTCAAGGAGGTCAAAGCCCCGTTCGGCAAAGTTGACGGTGCGAACCTCCCGCTGATCGTGGCGGAGGGGGGAAGCCTCAATGTGCACGACAGGACTCTTGCCTTTGCCAAAGTGACATCTACCGGCGGCACGGTCAACCTCTCCCGCGACCCGGCCGGCAGGCTCTCCACTAATCTTCTCTTACGGGAAAAATCACCGGCGGCGGAGACGCCCCGCAAGGAAGCCGGCAAACCCTTTTCCTGGAAAATAGGCAGCGCCGCAGTCAAAGGCCTCAAGCTTGCCTTTACCGACGGCACGCGGGAAGACAGCCCCCGCTTCGAGTTCGGCATCAACGCCGGCCTCACAGGAATCACCGGTCCGAAACTTGCCGCGATGCCGCTTAATCTGCGGGTGACCTACGGCGCGAAAGGAGCGTTGACTGCCAGAGGGAGGCTGAAAGCGTCCCCTCTCGGCTTCAACGGCGAGCTTGCCATAAGCAGTTTTCCGTTTGTTGATTTCGATGCCTATCTGCCGGCAGGGGTCAATATTACCCTTCTTGACGGGAAACTTGACACGAAGCTCTCCCTGGACCTGGCAATGCAGGAGAAGAAGCTGACCGGCAGTTTCCGCGGTGAGGGGGGGATACGGGATTTCTACTCTGTTGATGCTGAAGAGGAGGAGGATCTGCTGAAATGGGAGAGCCTTCATTTTGATAAGTTCTCCGGGACCGTCGACCCTTTTACGCTGCAGATGAACGGATTGAGCCTGAACAACTACTATGCGAGGGTGATTGTCAACAAAAACGGCAGAATCAACTTCCAGGATATCTACCGGCCGGCAGTCAAGGCACAGTCTGCCGCCGATCCTGCGGCCAGAACAGAGGCAACGCCGCCGGCCAGGAAGATACAGATTGATGCCATTACCTTTTCGGACGGGACGCTCGATTTCAGCGATTACCATCTGAACCGCAACTTCTCGACCACCATGCTCAATCTGGGGGGAAGAGTCAGCGGGCTTTCCTCCGCAGACGGCTCTGCCGCCGATGTCGATCTGCGCGGCAATCTGGAGAATCACTCTCCCCTCAAGATAGCCGGCAGAATCAATCCCCTGGCAAGCAATCTCTTCCTTGATATGCAGATAGTTTTCAGCGATATAGAGCTCTCGCCGCTCACCCCGTACTCCGGGACATATCTCGGCTATGCGATTGACAAGGGCAAGCTTTCTCTGACGCTCAAATACAAGGTGGAACAGAAAAAGCTGACCGCGGAGAACAAGGTGTTCATCGACCAGTTTACTTTCGGAGAGGCGGTAGAAAGCCCCAAGGCTACCTCACTGCCGGTACGGCTTGCGGTAGCGCTGCTGAAGGACAGAAACGGCGAAATTCATCTTGATCTCCCTCTCTCCGGCAGAACCGACGCGCCGGAATTCAGCGTCTGGGGTCTTATCGGCCAGGTGCTGAAGAATCTGCTGGTAAAGGCGGCTACTGCGCCGCTGGCGCTTCTGCAGGCAAGCTTTGGCGGCGGCGCAGACTTCAGCGCCATAGCATTTGCCTCGGGAAGCAGCCGACTCAGCGCCGGCGAGGAAGAGAAGCTCCGCTCGCTGGCAAAGGCGCTGACCGAGCGTCCCGGCATCAGGCTTGAAGTCGCCGGTTTCGCCGACCGGGAGCGTGATCCTGAAGGCTTCAGAAGCGAGCTCCTCCTGAAAAAGATGAAAAGCGAGAAATTCCTCTCCCTGGCAAAAGAGAAGCGCGAGAGCGCCGGCCTCAGCCACGATGCGGTGGAAATCCCGGTTGCCGAACAGTCCAAATGGTTGAAAGCGGTGTATGAGAAGGAAAAAT
>JAGFXN010000182.1 GCA_017861215.1 Deltaproteobacteria bacterium
CCACCTTGCCGAATGCTTTGAAATTGCGGAACCAGATGCTGCCGGTAGTTCTCCCCTCTACCGGCCGGAAACCGAGCAGTTCGAGCTGTGCCGCGGAAAGAGCGGCAACCAGGTCGATATCCTTTATCTGCCGCTGCAGCTGCATATCACGGGCCGTGCCGCCGGCAAGCCAGATCAGCTGATGCTCTGTTGCCGGAAACAGCTCATGCAAAAAGCCGCGCAGTAATTCACTGCTGCTGGCCATCCGTTCTGCGGTCATCCGTTTCTCCACCAGACGTCATGATTGCTTCTTTTGCCGGCGTGCCGCTGCAGTACTCTGCTGCGGATTGTTGCCTGTCCGTCCAGTCTACCACTGGCAGCCGTTGAGGCAATGATAATTAAGCGGCACCGGCTCTTTCCAATGGTAATAGCGGCCGCGATCTGGTAATAAAATCAGGCGCAATTCCAATTCCGAATCAAGGCGCTCGCTTCGTTGGCTCGTCCTCGGCTCTTCAACGTACGAGCGGTACGCCTGCGTCGCCTTCACCATCGCCGCCTTGATTTCGCCCCTGCTTTGAAATTGGCATAATCCTTCACGTACAGGAACTTCCATGGATATTCTCAGGCATCTCAATCAACCCCAGCAGCAGGCGGTAAAGCATGGCGAAGGCCCGCTGCTGGTGCTTGCCGGGGCCGGTTCCGGCAAGACGCGCGTCATCGTCCACCGGATCGCCTGGCTGATACAGCAGCATGGCGTCAGGCCGTGGCAGATCCTGGCGGTGACCTTCACCAACAAGGCTGCCGGCGAGATGCGCGAACGGGTGGAGAAACTTCTCGGCGGCGTCGAGACCCCGCTGATTGCCACCTTTCATGCCGCCTGTGTGCGGATTCTGCGCCGCGAGATCGGCAGGCTCGGCTTCGGCGGCAACTTTGTCATCTACGACGCCAAGGAGAGTGAGAGGCTGCTGAAAGATGTGCTGACCGAACTGAATATTGACGAGAAGAAATATCCGGCCAAGGCCTTTGCCGCCGCTATTGACGAATGCAAGAATGCCGGCAGTTCTCCTTTAGATCTCGCCAGCGGCGACCAGATGGCGCAGCGGCTGGTAAGGGTCTACGCGGCGTATCAGGACCGACTGAAAAAATGCAATGCCCTCGATTTCGGGGATCTGCTGCTCTATACCGTGCGGATTTTCGAGGAGTTTCCGGAAGTGCTGGCGCAGTACCGGGAAAAGTGGCAGTGGCTGCTGGTGGACGAGTATCAGGATACCAACCCGATCCAGTACCGGCTGGTCAGGCTGCTGGCCGGCGAGCGCCGCAATCTCTGCGTCGTCGGTGATGACGACCAGTCGATCTACCGCTGGCGCGGCGCCGATATCCGCAATATCCTCGATTTCGAGCGGGATTTCCCCGGCGTGACCGTCGTCAAGCTGGAGCAGAACTACCGCTCGACCAGCAACATCCTCAGCGCTGCCGGGGCGGTGGTTGCCCGCAACCGGGGGCGAAAAGCGAAAACCCTCTGGACCGAGAACCCGCAAGGGGAGAAGATCATCTACCGGCGGCTCGAGGATGAGCGGGCCGAAGCCCGCTTCGTCTGCCGGGAGATCGCCAACTGGCAGCGGCGCGGCAGCAGTCTGCAGGATGTGGCCGTCTTCTACCGGACCAATGCCCAGTCCCGCTCCATCGAGGATACCCTCGTCGCCGAAGGGGTTGCCTACCACATGGTCGGCGGCATGCGCTTTTACGAACGGATGGAGATCAAGGATATCCTTGCCTATCTGAAGGTGCTGGAAAACCCGGCAGACGAGATTTCCATCAAGCGGATAATCAACGTCCCGCCCCGCGGCATCGGCCATGCCACGGTTGACAAGGTCGGGGAAATCGCCGCGGCCAAAGGGATAACCTTTTACGACGCGCTGGGCGAGGCCGCTGCCGGGAATTTTCTGACCACCGGCCCGAAGAGCAAGGTGGCCGCTTTCAGCGGCTTTCTGGAAGAAGCTCGGAAAACAGCTGCGCAGCTGCCGCTGGCAGAGCTTGCCTCTAAAATCATGCATGACACCGGCTACATTACCAGGCTGAAGGAGGAGCGGACCGACGAGGCGGCAGACCGGCTTGCCAACCTCGCCGAACTGCTGGTTGCCATGGAGGAGTTTGCCAGAAATGATGAAGAGGGAGTGCTCTCCCGCTTTCTCGAACAGGTGGCGCTGGTGTCGGATCTGGAGCGGGGCAACGAAGGGCGGGAATCGGCAACCCTCATGACCCTCCATGCCGCCAAGGGGCTGGAGTTCCCGCTGGTGTTCATGATCGGCATGGAGGAGAAACTCTTCCCGCACGTCCGTTCGCTGGAAGACCCGGAGCAGATGGAGGAGGAGCGCCGTCTCTGCTATGTCGGCATGACCCGGGCACGGGAGCGGCTCTTCCTGACCAATGCCCGCCGGCGGAGGATCTTCGGCCAGGACCAGTACAACCAGCCGTCGCGCTTTCTCGCCGACATCCCGCGGGCACAGCTGGACCAGGAAGGGGAGCGGGGACTGGGGACTGGGGACCGGGGAGCGGGGACAGGGGAGCGGGGACAGGCCGGGGGCCATAACCTGGCAGCGGTCTTTGCCGCCGGGGATGACCCGGGGGGTGAAGTGGAGCTGGTGCCCGAATATGAAGAGCATGGCGGCGTCTTCATCGGCCTGAAGGTGCGCCACGCCAAGTTCGGCGTCGGCACGGTCAGGAAAATCGAGGGAGAAGGGGACAGCCAGAAGGTGATCGTCTGGTTCAACTCGGTCGGTCCGAAAAAGCTGCTGGTGAGGTTTGCCGGACTGGAGCGGGCGTGATCCGATTGCTGCCCCGGCAATGAAATGGACAACGAACATGAAAATGGTCAGGAGAAAAGACAGGGCGATTGACCTTCAGGACGCGCTGGCAGTACTTGCCGCCGGTGAGTACGGGGTTCTGTCTACTGTCGGCAGAGACGGCCAGCCATACGGAGTCCCGTTGAGTTACACCTGTAAAAACCGTTGCATCTATTTCCATTGTGCCCTTGACGGCCATAAAATTGAAAATATCGCCAGCAACCCGAAAGTGTCTTTTTGCGTCGTCGGCAGAACCAATATTCTGCCGGAAAAATTTGCCACCGAGTATGAAAGCGTCGTGGTTTTCGGCGTTGCCGCAGAGGTGCATGGCGCCGAACGCAGTAGCGCCCTTGTCTGGCTCCTGGAGAAATATTCTCCGGGGTTCATGGCAGAAGGCAGAGCATATATCGAGCAAAAAGACAAAGCTGTAAAAGTCATGAAAATTGAAATTAATCACATCAGCGGCAAGGCCCGCAGGTAGTTGGGGAAAAGAGGCGGGCGGACTCGCTCTCCGTCAGCCGGTGCAGGTACTACCTCCATGCAAGGCAAACCATTAGACAAACTGCTGCAGCGCTTTGCCATTGCCGCTGCGGCACATCACGCGGCCCTCGAAGCAATGGATGCCGAGCGGGCAAATCAGCACGCCCGCATGACCGGCGCCCTGCACCAGTCGATCATGGCCGCCGGTATACCGGGCAAAGAGCGGTTTCTTTCTCTGCTTGACCATCCCGACCCGGTCGTCGCCGGCATGGCGGCGGTCTACCTCATCCGCGACGCGACCGAAAAGAGTCTGGCGACCTTGCGACGGATAGCCGGAGAACCGGGGCTGCTCGGTTTCCGCGCTGCCGCCGCTATCGACCGCTGGTGTCGCGGCGAATGGGAATAGCGGCACTGGGCGAGAGGGAACATTCCTCGCCAGTGCTTTGTTCTTCATCCCCTCACCGGTGAACGTGCCGGTATCATCCGGATAATTCGCGGTCTTGCCGTCACCGTACCTGTCCACCGCCAGGGCGGTGTAGCCCATTGCGGCCAGCAGCAGCGGTCGCTTGCGGGCATACTCGCTACGTCCCCGCCACTCGTGCACCACCAGCACCGTCGGCCTCTTCCCCTTGAGTGCGGTTCCTCCGCCAGGTCCCCCTTGAAGACAGTATTGCCGGAACGGCATTCCACCACCTTGCCCGCCACCTTGACCCAGGCGCTGCTGCTCGCCACCAGCGCCGTCAGCGACGCCGCCAGAATTGCCGGAAGTTTCGTGTGATCCTCCCGTAAGCTGCTGGTTATGCAAGAGTATCAAGGCCTCGGAACATGTCAGAAAGGAGGGGCTTATCTCTTTTGGTCACGGTGAAGGCACA
>JAGFXN010000183.1 GCA_017861215.1 Deltaproteobacteria bacterium
GACTGCCGGGAATAGGGACATAGTGGTCGCCATGCTCGATGGCGAGGCAACCGTCAAATGGTTTTACCGGGAACATGACCACATTCGCCTGCAACCGGCGAACCCGGACATGAAGCCGATCCTCATTTACCCTGAAGAGGGCGAGGTGACGATAATCGGCAAGGTGATAGGCGTTTACCGGCAATTGTAGAAATCAGTTGACTACTGGAATCACAAAAAAAATCAGGAGATCTCAAATGGAACTGATTACGCTGTGCGGTTTGGTAATTGTTGTATTCGGATTATGGGCGGAGTTTGAAGTGGCAGTAAAGGCGGTTGTCAAAATGATCCGCAACAGCAATTTTATTAAAGATGATTCTACACATAAGGCAGTTCAGCATCCTGTCTATATGAGTAGGATGCCTATATGTCTGGCTAAGCTCCCTCCTTATCGACAAGGTGTCTAGAGAATTCCGGGTTCTACATAAAGTGTGGATTGTAGCCCTGACTCTTTGTACTTATCTTCACTCTAACCAAACCCTACAACTACCCTAAGAACCGGCAGGACAAAGGCTGGTCCGTTACAATGATACATTCTCTTGCCAGTGCCCAGATTTGCCCTCGTTGGGGAGCCGCTGCGGACTCGAAAATAAATAAGAATTGGTGATAATTGCATCGGATATAACATGTCATCAACCGGAGCACCCATGTCCTTCCTTGACCTTGCCAGAAAACGCCAGAGCGACCGGGGGTTTTTGGCCCAGCCGGTGGAGCGGTTGCAGATCGAACGCTGCCTGGAGGCGGCCCGGCTTGCCCCGTCGGCCTGCAACAGCCAGCCCTGGTTTTTCGTGGTGGTGGACGAGCCGGCGCTCCGTACAGCCATAGCCGCTGAACTCAATCATTTCGCCATGAACCGGTTTGCCCCGACAGCGCCGGTGCTGGTGGCGGTGGTGGCTGAAAATCCGACGCTGCTGCCGCGGCTCGGCGGGATGATCAAGGATAAGCCTTACTATCTGCTGGATATCGGCATGGCGGTAGAACATTTCTGTCTGCAGGCGGCGGATGAGGGGCTCGGCAGTTGCATCATCGGCTGGTTCAACGAAGCGGGGGTGAAGCGGCTACTCGGCATTCCGAAAGGGAAGCGGGTGCCGCTGGTCATTGCTCTCGGCTATCCAGCCGATCCGGCAACACGTCCCAAAACCCGTCGGGAGCCGGATGCAACCCGCTCTTATAATGACTACCCGGGTACGCGCTGATTCCGCAACAGTACACTGCAATTTCACACAAGCCAAAAGCTGCAGTTAGCCACAGATAAATGCGGATAACCCCTGGAAAATTTGTTAGAGGATAATGAAAAGGCCGGTCAGAAAATTCTGACCGGCCTTTGTGCATTGCTCTTTCGGAAAAATCGTATCAGTACGCCTGCTTGTCTGCCAGCACTTCCTCGCTGGTTACCGGCGCCCGGAATATCCGGTAGACCCAGATCTTGTAGGCGATTACCGTCGGCACAACAATAAGGGCGACTACTGTCATCAGCTTGAGCGTAATCAGGCTCGATGAAGAGTTGTAGATTGTCAGATTGGATGCCGCGTCAAGATTCGACGGCAGCAGATTCGGGAACAACCCGGTTACCCCGGTGAAAACGACAAAAAGAATGGTCAGGCAGGAGAAGATAAACGCCTTGCCTTTCTCGCCCTTGCCGGCAAAAAGTTTGATCAGGAGCAGTGAAGCGACGGCAATTAGCGGCACGATCAGCAGCAGCGGCGCTTGCAGGTAGTTGTCGTACAGTTTTGTCGACGGGTAGGTAAAGGCGAGAAACACCACGGCGACGACCAGCAGCGCCGGCCAGATCTTGTTTGCCAGGGCAAGGGAGCGGCTGCTCAATTCACCCACTGTCTTCAGGGACAGGTAAAGCGAACCGTGCACGGCAAAGAGCAGCACGAAGAGTACCCCGGTAACCAGGCCGTACGGGTTCAGCAGCCCGAGCAGTCCCCCTTCATAGGTGAACTGCAGATTGACGAAATCGTTACGCATCGGAATGCCCTTGAAGATGTTGCCGAAGGCGACGCCGAAGAGGAGCGCCGGCAGAAAGCTGGAAAAGATGATCGCCTTGTCCCAGGAGCTTTTCCAGACAGCGCCGTCCAGCTTGCCTCGGAACTCGAAGGATACGCCGCGGACGATCAGCGCGAAGAGCAGGAGGATCAGGGCTGAGTACAGGTTGCTGAACATGAGGGCATAGGTCGTCGGGAAGGCTGCAAAAGTGGCGCCGCCGGCGGTAAGCAGCCAGACTTCGTTGCCGTCCCAGACCGGACCGATGCTGTTGATCAGCACACGTTTTTCAGTATCATTTTTGGCAATGATGCCGGAAAGAAAACCGGTGCCGAGGACAAAACCGTCGAGCATGAAATAGACTGCCCATAAAACTCCCCAGAGTACGAACCAGATGACCTGGAATATGGAAATATCCATTGTTTATCTCCTCCCCTGAACATCTATGATATTCGACAGATCACTGTCCGGGCCTTTTTTGGCGTATTTGACCAGCAGAAAGATATCGATCGCTCCCAGAATCCCATAGAGTATCGTAAAGCCGAGCAGTGACAGCAGAACCTGTGTGGCTGTTACCGATTTTGACACCGCATCGGCGGTTTTAAGAACGCCGTAGACAACCCATGGCTGCCGGCCAAGCTCGGCGACTATCCAGCCGAGCTGCTGGGCAAGATAGGGGAGGGGAATCGCCAGCACCATGATAGCCAGGAACAGCCGGTTGTCCTCGAACCTGTCCCGGCGTGACAGGAAAATCGCTGCCAGGCTGGCAAGAATCATGAAGGTACCGATGCCGACCATGAGGCGGAAGCTGAGAAAGGTCGGGGTTACCGGGGGACGCAGCTCTTTGGGGAAATCCTTGAGCCCCTTGACCTCGGCGGTGGTATCATGAAAAGCCAGGAAACTGAGCATCCCCGGTATTCTCAGCGCTTCAAACGCGTTGCACTCCTCTTTTACATTGGGAACGAGCAGCAGGCACATTTCGGCATTCTTCTTCGTTTCCCAGATGGATTCCATGGCGGCGAATTTGGACGGCTGCACCTTGGCAATCTCGACAGCATGGAAATCGCCCGAGATACCGACAATCATCGAGGCGACAAAACCCCAGACCGCGGCAAACCTGAAGGAGCGTTTGAAGAAATCGACCTCGTTTTTCTTGAGGAGATGCCACGCCGAGATTCCCATGATGAGGAAGGCGGCGAGTGCATAGCCGGAGAGAACGGTATGGGTAAACTTTATCCAGCCGTAACTGTTGGTGACAACTGCCAGAAAGTCATTCATTTCGGCGCGGCCGTTGCGGATGACAAACCCTACCGGATGCTGCATCCAGGCATTGGCCAGCAGGATCCAGAGGGCGGACAGATTGGTGCCGATGGCGGCCAGCCAGATGGTAAGGGCATGCACGTTTTTGGAGACCTTTTTCCAGCCGAAAATCCAGACGCCGATAAAAACCGACTCAAGAAAGAACGTTACCGTAGCTTCAATAGCCAATGGCGCCCCGAAGATATCGCCGACATAGCGGGAGAACTCGGCCCAGTTCAGGCCGAACTGGAACTCCATGGTGATGCCGGTGACAACCCCGAGGGCGAAGTTGATCAGAAAGAGCTTCCCCCAGAATTTGGTCATCCGCAGCCAGGTCTCGTCTCCGGTCCTGACGTACTTTGTCTCCATCCAGGCGGTCATGATCGACAGGCCCAGGGTCAGCGGCACAAAAATCCAGTGAAACATGCAGGTGGCGGCAAACTGCAGCTGGCTCAAATAGACTACATCCATTACTCTCCTCCAGTCGGCGGTGATTAATCATCCCTAACAGGACTTATTTTATCTCAAATGCGGGCAAAAAAAAGCTGTCAGGGCTGTTTTTTTTCTTTGGCGAGATCCTCCAGGGTCACGGCATCAAGAATCGCGGCAACTTCGCCCTGGATTTTTTTCCACACCGGATGAACCATGCATTCAGCTTCGCGGCTGCAGCTCCCTTCGCCGCTCAGGCAGCGGTTGGGAAGTATCGGCCCCTCCACCGCTTCAACTACCTGGCGGAGGGTGATTTTTGCGGCCGGTCTGCCGAGCAGGCAGCCGCCGCCGGTGCCCCGGAAAGAGTTCACCAGTCCAAGTTTGGCAATACTCTGGAAGATCTT
>JAGFXN010000184.1 GCA_017861215.1 Deltaproteobacteria bacterium
GCTGCTCCCCGGCGGCTATCTTTTTACCGGCGATGCCGAACCGCTGCATATCTTCAAACATGACTTCAGACCGGTCGAGAATGCCGACTGCCTTATTTACCAGAAAATGGAGAGAGCCGACGATGCCCGGATTCCTTGCTGACATACTCCCGGCTGCTGCCGCACTAAACGGCAAGAGTGTCGAGGAGCTGCTGCTGCTTGTTGCCGACGACGATCAGGGTCTGAAGCCGGCTGCCATGGAGAGGCTGCTGGCCATGGAGTTCGAGGCACTCTACCCGATACTGGAAAGCGGGGTCAGGAATGACACCAATGCCGACCTGCGCAGCAGTTCCATGGAGGTACTGGTCAAACTTGGCAGACAGTGCCTGCCGCGATTGCTCAAGCTGTTGCTTGATCCGGACGAGGAAGTCAGAAATTTTGCCGCGGTCATGCTGGGAGACATCGGCAACCGCCAGGCGGTAGGACCTCTGATCCAGACTCTCAGGGACAAGGACCTTAATGTCAGTCACGGCGCCGCGGAAGCGCTCGGCAAGATTGGCGACCGGGCAGCGCTGCTGCCGCTGCTCGAACTGTTACAGGGGGATTTCTGGCTGCAGTATGCCGCGATCACCGCCATCGGCGCCATGCGTGACTACCGGGCGGTGCCGCACCTCCTGAACCTTCTCGATCATGATCTCCTGGCTGAGCCTGTTATTCAGACACTCGGCAAGATCGGCGATCCGCGGGCGCTGTACCCGTTATGCAATCTCCTCTCCGTCACCAGTGATGCTCTGGCAGACCTGGTCGCCATAGCGCTGGTGGAAATCAGCCGGAATGTCAATGAAACGCTGAAATTCAAAAACAGTCTGGCAGAGTTCAGCCAGCCCGGTCAGTTGCGCCACCTGATCACCGGCAAAGGGGTCAGACGGCTGCATGCCATCCTTGACAGAAGTACCGAAAGTGCCCCGGTAGAAGCCGCGGTTACCCTTCTCGGCTGGGTCGGCGACAATGCCGCTCTCGCACAGTTCTACCGGCTTCTGGATAACCCGTATTATATGCCCGTGATCGAGAGCGCCATTTTCTCCCTGGGGACATCCGCTGCCGGCAGCCTCATGACGGCACTGGAGCACGCCAACGACACCGTCAGGATTGTGGCGATCCGCTCCCTGCGTCGGCTCGGGGAGCGGATCGACGACAGGGTCCTGGCCGGGCTCATCACCTCGCCCAATGATGCTGTGCAGATCGAAGCCCTGGAAACCCTGAAGAACTGCCCGGCAGAAGAGATGCTGCTGGCACTGGCTACGCTGTTGCTGCATGACAACCATGAAATCAGCAGCCGGGCGGCTGAGGCTCTGGGCAATTTCCCGCTCAGCATGATTCAGCCGTTCCTTGACTTCATCATGCACTCCTCTGAGGCTGTCATCAGGAAACGTGCGGCCAGACTTCTCGGTTACCTGCCGCATGGCGGCGGAGCGGAGCTGCTCGCCATGCTTGCCGCTGACAATGAACCTGAAGTCCGCTGCGAAGCATTGCTGTCCGTCGGCGAGCAGCAAGTGAAGGCTGCCCTGCCGCTGCTGCGGCAGGCATTAGCCGACCCGGAGGCAGCTGTCAGGGAAGCGGCAGTCATGGCTCTTGCCGAATTCGGCGTACCGAATTGTACTGCAGAGCTGCTGGCTCTGCTCGACGCAGGCGATGAACGGCTTCGCTACGCGGTGATCAAGACGCTCGGCATGATGGCGGCAACCGAAACCGGCCCCGCCTTGATGGGATATCTGCAGAATGCGCCGCTTCCCGGAAATATCGAATACGCCATTATTGAAACCCTCGGCAAAACAGGCTGCAGCGCCGCCTCCGGGATGATATCCTCCCGGTATCTGCAGCACCCTGACCCGGATATACGGCGCTTGGCAGTGGAAACTCTGGGCGCACTTGGAGACCGGCAGTCGCTGGCGGGCGTTGCCAGTGCCGCGAAGGATGCGCACTGGAGTGTCCGGATTGCCGCACTGGATGTTCTGGGGAGGAGCGGCGGCGCCAGAGAGCTGCCGCTGCTGCTTGCCGCCATGGCAGACAGGGATTCCCTGGTCCGGAAGCATGCCATTCTCGCCCTGGGAGACCTGCACGACATCTCGACCGTCACGGCTTTGGCGCAGCAGCTGGTTGATATGGAAATGAGCAGATATGCCTTTGAAGCACTGCTGAAATTCGGCAAAGCAGCCCTGCCGTGGCTGCACCGGCTGATGACCGGCGATGACCCGCTGGAATTGCGGCTGCGGGTAATAGATCTTATCGGCAAGATTGCCGATAGCAAAAGCATTGCCCCCCTGCTGACAGCTCTTGACGACGACAGTCCCGATATCAGGCTGGCCGCCATCGACTCGCTGGCCTTCTGCTTTGACAGCCTGCCTTTAAAGAAACTGGCCGGCATCAGGAAAAATGACCGCAGCGCCGAGGTGAAAGAGCGGGCCGGGCTGGCACTGAAGACATTCATGATGGAGAAATACTTGTAATGCATTTTTCGGGAATGCCGGTCATGAGAGCTGAAGACTTCCGGCGTATCAAGGAGTTTGTTGCCGAACAGTTCGGGCTTGTTCTCGACGAAGGGCGGGAAAGCTTTCTGGCGCAAAAGCTTGTCCCGCGCCTGACAGAGCTGCGTCTGACCTCTTTTGCCGACTATTACGCCTATCTCAAGTATTCCCCGCACAGTGACGAGGAACAGCAACAGTTCATCTCCCTGCTTACCAACAACGAAACCTATTTTTTCAGGGAAGACGCGCAGCTCGATGTTCTTGCCAGAGAGATCCTCCCTGCCTTGAAAGAGAAAAAACTCAAGGAGGGCAAACGCACGCTCCGGATTGTTTCCGCAGGCTGCTCCAGCGGTGAAGAGGTCTATACGCTGGCGATGATTCTGCTTGAATCGGGCCATTTCCTCTGGGACTGGGACATAGCGATCACCGGAGTTGACATCGACGCCCGGATCATTGCCAGGGCTGACCTTGGCATCTATAGCGGCCGGGCGTTCCAGACAACCCCGCCCCACTTTATCGAGCGCTATTTCAATAAAGCCGCAGAGGGTCTGCAGGTCAAGGACTCTTTGCGCAAAATTACCAGCTTTGCCAGAGGCAATCTCCTGCAGCTGGGAAATATGCTCCCGGCAGAAAGTGCTGATATCATTTTCTGCCGTAATGTGCTGATATACTTCAGTGAAGAAACGACACGGCAGATGGTGGCAAGCTTTGCGAAGATTCTCAAGCCGGAAGGGCTGCTGTTTCTGGGACATTCCGAATCGCTGGCCAGAATCTCCACCCAGTATGTCCCGACACGTTTCCCCGGCGCAATAATCTACAGGAAAAGGGACTGATCCTTGGCAAACCAGGTAATTTCCGCTGACAAAATCAGAGTTCTGGTCGTTGACGATTCAGCCTTCATCAGGCGGGCGATCATCAAGATGTTCGAGAACAGCGCCGAGATACAGATCATCGACGTTGCCGCGGACGGGGAGATGGCAATCGAGCTGATCAAGAAACATCGACCCGATGTGGTGACGCTTGATGTGCAGATGCCGATTCTTGACGGCCTGACTGCCCTGGAAAGAATCATGCGGGAGTGCCCTACCCCGGTCATCATGCTCAGCTCGATTACCGGCAAGGGGGGCGACAAGACTCTCAAGGCGCTGGAACTTGGCGCCGTCGACTTTATTGATAAAGCCTCTGCCGGCGGACCAATGGATTTTGCCGGCATTGCCAGGGAACTCACCGGCAAAATCATGGTGGCGGCCGGGATTAACCTGGACAAACTGACCCCCCAGATACAAAAGAAAGCGGCGGCCGCCGCAACGACAGCTTTTCCACCAGCCGGTGACATTGAGGCGGTACTGATCGGCACCTCTACCGGCGGTCCGCCTGCCCTGCAGACCATCCTCGGCAATCTCCCCGCCGATTTCCCCTGTCCCGTGCTGATTGTGCAGCATATGCCGGTCGGCTTTACCGCCTCGCTTGCGGAACGGCTGGACCGAATCAGCCGCGCCAGGATCAAGGAAGCCATCCACGGTGAAACACTCCGGCCGGGGACAGTCTATATCGCCCCGGGGGGCCGCCATCTGAAGATCGTCCGCAGCGGCGCGGAGTTACATGCCCGGCTTGATGATGAGCCGGAGCAGAGCCTGCACCGCCCCTC
>JAGFXN010000024.1 GCA_017861215.1 Deltaproteobacteria bacterium
TTACCTCATGCATATCTATGCCAGCGTAGGACTCATGTTTGCTCTCAGGGGAGAAGGCCCTGCTGCCACCAGCATCGTCAATCTGCTGCCGGCAGGGTTGCTGACCTTTATCATAATCTACCAGTACAGCTGGTGCCGCAGCTGGCCGCCACCCCCATCTTCCGCCCTGTTCAAGAGTGTTGATCAGCATGACCGCAGTGCCGTACTGCTGCTTGTTGCAGGTCTGGTCTGCGCCTTTTTAATGGTAAAGATCGGCTTGTATCAGGCCATGCAACTGCTGCCTGCTGCTGACCAACGGGATGCATTCCGCTGCGCACAGTCCGTTATAATCAACAGTTCCGTCATCGGCCTGATCGTTTTTGCATACGTACGACGCAACCGCGAAATCCGGAACGTGGCCATATTTGTGACCCTTATCGGCGGCATCAAGGTGTTCCTCTACGATCTGCTCGGCACTCATGGACTGCCGCTGGTGTTCAGTGTCTTCTCCTTCGGCCTGGCGGCGGCGGTTGAATCATTAGCCCTGGGAAAATGGTCGAAGGAGACCCCTGGCCAGGATGCCGGGGAGCAGCATGGAGAATGAACCGCAATAAGACGGTGAGCGTGACGGATGCAGCGCTGCATGCTTGAGCTGCCGGACGAAGGAGGGCTTTGACTGGCTGAGAGGGAAGAAGCGCGCAGGGGCCTGGGACGAGGATCATCCGGTGACTTCGCAAATTGGTTGTGAATAGTTGCCGGCAATCATCGCAGCAATGTGATTAATGTAAGAAAAAAAGAGCGGGGGGACAAATCGTCCCCCCGCTCTTTTTCTGCCAATCTACGGGATCAGTGCCCGCCTCCCCCGAGGAAGGCGATGATCATCAGAAGCAGCAGTCCGAGACCTATGAACAGTGCCAGGAAGCCGAATCCTTTTACCAGGAAGTCATAGACGACGCCGCTGGTTCGCTTGGCCGCATACTTCTCGGTAACACCCTCTTTTTCATAGCGCTTCCACTGATCGCCGCGTTCTTCGATCATCTCCTCCTTGGCGATCTGGCCGTTGAAGATGACGAAATCCATCGGGAACTTCTCCGGCCGGCCGTGGGTATTGAAGAAGTGTACCGAGAAGATGAAGCCGGTTGCCAGCAGCGCCTCATCGGAATGCACGATAGTCGCTATGTTGAATGCCCATCCCGGCAGAAACATGCCGAAGATCTCCGGGAACCAGAGCATCAGGCCGGAACCGCCGATGGCGAACATACCCCAGAAGACGGCGATAAAGTCGAATTTCTCCCAATAGGTCCAGCGCTCGAAAGTCGGCTTCGGCCCTTTGAAGAAGAACCAGCGCACCATGCCATAGACGTCGACGATATCCCGCAGGTTCGGACAGAGCGAATCCGGCCCGAACAGGCGCTGGAGGAAGTTCCCTTTGACGTCTTTGCTGAAGAATAGAAAGTGAACACTCATAACAAGCGCAGCGCCGAAATAGACAAAGGTGATGCCGGCGCAGATACGATGCCACAGACCGGCAACCGCTGAACCGCCGTACAGATCCATCATGAAAATTGCCCAGTGCTGGTCGCTGAATTTCAACGGCAGCCCTGTCAGGGAAAGTCCCAGGAAGCTCGTGATCACCAGGAGGTGCATGAAGATATGTTTCCTGTTGAAGCGGCGGTACTGCTTGTGCGCATCAGGAATGGCATGATGCACATGACCGGCCTGAAGGGCGTCGGCTTTTTCGCGATTCTCAACAAAGCCGCGGAACATCCAGAGGAGGGTATGTATCCAGAACACGGTAAAGGTACCGAGAAGCAGCCCTGTCATCGCCACAAACGTATAGAAGAGGAGCGGGTATTTCTCCCGGTCATGAGAACCGTGAGCATAAAACTTGGCAAACATCGGTGTCGCCTTTGGATGGCAGGTGGCACACATTTTTACCAGGTTATTCGGATGCAGATTGGAGTTCGGATCGCTTTTCGGCAGGATAGCGTGGGCCGAGTGGCAGTCGGCGCAGCCCGCTACCTTGTCCGGAAAGCCGAGCCGGTAATTCTTGCCGTGATAGCTGTCGAGGTATGTTTTGACGGCAACCGTGGTGACATTGTTCTTCTTCATCAACTTTTCGTCGGCATGACACTTCAGGCATACTTTTGTATTGAAATCCCGATGCTCGGCATCGCTGCCGAGTTTCTTGATATCATGCAGATTATGGCAGTCGTGGCAGGCAGCGGAGTCCATGTTGCCGCCAGCAACAGCCTTGCCGTGCACCGAATTTCTGTACATCGCCTCTTTGTCGTGGCACTGGATACACTTGGCAACGGCAACCCTCTTGTCTTTTTTCCAGTGCTGGTGCGTATGGATGTCGGTATGGCAGTCGGCACAGCGGACATTTTTCTGCACATGCACGCTGTTGTAATGTTCGGCGTTTTCCTTTTTGTGGCACCGTTCGCAGGCTACCTTGTGGATCTTGGTCTCCCCGCGCATATGCTTGGCGAGGTCAATAATCTCAACATGACAGCTTGTACAGGCATTTTTGCCGTGCACAGAGGCAGCAAAGCCGGCTACTGATATTTTGTTACTGTGACAGCCAAGACACGTGGCCGGATCGATTGCCATTCCCTGCTCGGCGCGGGACTGGGTAATGAGGGTGAAAATCAAGAGGGGTACTGCTGTCAAAACAACTCGCCAGTTACACATCTGCTGCCTCCGTCTTTATTATTAACTCACTGGAATTATTGATATCACACTAACTTGTATTAATGATGACATATTTTATCATCTTAACAGTGGCGCATGATAGAAGAGCATCGAGAGAAATGCAACCCAAAACAGGTATACTGTATACAAAAATATACACTTTTTCATCCCGTTGCTGCAGGCAGCTAACGCAGTGGATAGCTTGACATCGCAGCTCTGTTTTGCTAATTTGATGAAATAACTGGATTTTACCGAAAGGCTTCTAGAAATGACACCTGCTCATAAAAAACTGTTTATTCCCGGACCGGTTGAAATAGCTCCCGAGATTCTCGCCGCCATGGCCAGGCCGATGATTGGTCACCGGATGAAGGAATATGCCGTGATCCATGGCAGAATAAAAACCGGGCTCAAAAAACTTCTCTTCACGGAAGGAAGGGTTTTCCTGTCGACGTCGAGCGCCTTCGGCATCATGGAAGGGGCAATCCGAAATCTTGTCGGGAAACGCTGTGCAAACTTCTGCAACGGCGCTTTTTCTGACAAGTGGCATGACGTGACAATTCGCTGCGGCAAAGAAGCCGATCCTTTCAAGGTCGAGTGGGGACAGCCGGTAACGCCGGAACTGGTTGACAAGGCGCTGGCTACCGGCAGATATGATGCAATCACGCTGATTCACAATGAAACCTCAACCGGGGTAATGTCCCCCCTTCCTGAAATCTGCGAGGTTCTGCGCCGCTATCCTGAAGTAGTCTCCATCATTGACACTGTTTCCTCGATGAGCGCCGTCAGAATACCGCTGGATGAACTTGGCATCGACTGTTGCATCTTCGGCGTGCAGAAGGCATTTGCCCTGCCTCCCGGGCTCGCCGTCTTCACTGCTTCGGAAAAAGCGCTGGCGCGGGCCGCAACCGTTGACGGTCGTGGCTACTATTTTGATTTTCTGGAATTTGCTGCCAGCGACGACAAGGACAACACGCCGTCAACGCCCTGTATTTCCCAGATATATGCCCTTGACCTGCAACTTGAGCGTTTCTTTGCCGAAGGCCTGGAAAAAAGGTGGGAGCGGCACAGGATTATGGCGGAATATGTCCGTGGCTGGGTCAGAGGACACGGCTACGCGCTGTTCCCGGAGGAGCGTTACTGCTCACAGACGCTGACCTGCGCCGCCAACAAGGCCGGTACAGACCTGGCAGCCCTCAAGAAGATGCTCGGCGAGAGAGGTTATGCCTTTGATGACGGCTACGGCAAGATAAAAGGCAAAACATTCCGGATTGCGCACATGGGAGATATGCAGCTTGCTGATCTGGTCGATTTTACCGCTGAAATTGAAGATTGCCTGCAGAAGATTTGAAACCGGGTAACTGCCCGAAGAGGAGAAAAACCATGAAATGCCCCAACTGCGGAGAGAGAAAAAAGATCGTCATAGATCTTCATTCTGAGGGTTTTACCTCGGATGAGAATCCGATCAAGGAGTGCGGCGCCTGCGGTCTTGTCTGGAGAGTGAAATCAGTAAAGGGCAAACCTGAAGTTGACATTGTAAAGCCGGCAAAGCCCAAAAAGTAAGTCCCGCCTGACTTAACTTCTTTTCAGGAGTCTGTACCGTAACCAGTAACGGCTTGCCCCAGCGGCAAGCCGGGCTGCTATCCTGCCCTTCAAGACCCCGTCAAGGTGCCGGTCATATATCTCCAGAAAGACGGTGCGGCTGCTGTCGACCCTTCGCCTGCATCTGCACCCTGCCAGCACATCCATAAAAAAGAGGATCTGCCAGGCATTCCCACAGATATAGCTGCCTACCCTTGCCCAGAAATCTGCACGTTCTGCTGCTGTCAAAACCGATAAACTTGCGGCAAGCGCCTGGAAAACGGGCTGCAGGTCGAGTTTTGCACTTTTTCCCTGCTCACGGTAAAGATCCGGCAGACTGCCGACGATGTCGTAACGATCTGCTGCGGCAAGTGCCATGATGACTGCATTCAGAGTCTGCCTCTCCTTCATCCCCTCTGTGTCAAAGCGGCGCGTCGACGTTGTAATCTCCCGGGGCAACAGCAGCCACGCCCCCTGCTCTCGCAGCCGGTCGGCAAAGCGGGTTTCGGCAAGCAGCCCGCAGCTTTCATCAAAACCGCCGGACTTGCTGAATAACTCTGCCGGGATAAGTATTCCCTGATCGCCATGGGCACACCCTACCCGGTTCAGCCGTGCTTTCCTTTCGTAATAGCTGTACGCAAGGGAGCGGTCACTGCTGCTCCGCCTGAAACGCAGACCAAAGTGCCCGGCAAACAGCCTGCCGCCACTGGCAGCAGATGCCTGCCGGAGATGATCAATGGCTCCCCGCAAGGCAGATGCATCGGCAAATGCGGAATCTGCATGCATAAAGAGAATAAACTCTCCCCGGGCGGCAGCCGCACCTGCATTGAGCTGGCAGGCCCGGCCTGCTCTCCCGGTGAGGAAAGCGGCAGGCAGCACTGCATCGGCGGCAATCCTGCCGGTAGAGTCCTGCGAGCCGCCATCGGAGACGATAATCTCCACCCTGATCTCTCTCTGGGCAGCAAGTGAAGCGAGTGCCAATGGCAGAGAATTCTCTTCGTTGATGGTCGGGATGACGATACTGAGTTCAAGGTCAGGCGGCATAGTGGTCGGTAACGTTTGCCCATCGGCGGTTAGTATGATACTTTTGGAACAGGGAGATGTTGCCATGGCAAAGAAGAAAGTGCTGCTGGTTGACGATGTAAATCTGCTTATCGAACTGGAAAAGGCTTTTCTCAAAGGACTGCCGGTAGACATCCTGATTGCGAGAAACGGTGCGGAGGCACTGGAAGTGGTCCGCCGTGAGCAGCCCGATCTGATTTATCTTGATCTCAACATGCCGGTAATGGACGGCCCGACCTGTTGCCGGGCATTAAAGTCCGATCCGAAGACCAGCGGCATTCCGGTCATCATGGTCACTACGGCAGGGAGTGTGCAGGACGAACTGCTCTGCCGGAGCGCAGGCTGCAATGAATACATCACCAAACCGATTAACAGCAAGATCTTTCTCGAAAAAGGGAGAAAGTGCCTTGCCGACTTCGAGCGCAGACGCCGCCGCTACAGCTACGCTACCGATGTCGAGTTTCTGAAGGACGGTGAACCCAGATACGGTATCACCGCCGACATCAGCAAAGGTGGTCTCTTTATGGCCGTGCCGCATGACGGTATTCCGGATGACCCTGTTGACCTCTCCTTCTCGCTGCCGCTTGGCAATGGCAGCCTGCTTGTGTCCGCCCGGGGGAGGATAGCCTGGGAAAACAGGGCGGAGGCGCCGATGAAGCCCGGCTACCCTGTCGGCGTCGGCATCGAGTTTACCTGTATTGACCCGGATACGGTCACCATGATTGAGAAGTTTTTTGAGGAGATCCTGCAGGAAAAAGACAGCCTCACCCTCCCCTGACATCAACCATATTGTCATAAAAAGTGCTGCCGTGCCCCTCATCTGTCAGTCGCTGCGAAACCAGCGCGTTTACTGTCCGCGCTCCCGGAGCGAATTCCGTCCACCAGACCCCTTCGGCAACCACGACACCGGCAGGGACTCTGCCGCTGACCTCAAGCCAGAACGATACCTCTCCCAGAGCATTCCAGGCAGTAACAGCTTCGCCATCCACCAGGCCACGTTTCGCTGCGTCTTCCCGGCTCATCAGCAGCGTCATCCGCCCCTGCCGGCGGCGCAGATCGTCACGCTCATAAAACGAGGCATTCAGAGCGTGCAGCGAAGGAGCGGTCATGAGGCGCAGCGTGTCGCCACCCTCTCCATTGGTTGGCAGATAGCGGGGGAGAGGCTCTCTTGCCGCAGGATTGAGTATCTCGATTCTGCCGGAAGGGGTCTGGAAACTTTTGCGGTCAAGCGGTACATTCAGTCTGACCGCTCTGCCGGCAGCCAGCCGCTCAAGATCGATGCCGCTTCTGAGCGGTGACGGGATCGCCAGGAGATGGTCGATAAGATCGTCGGCGCTCTGGCGGAAGAACGGCTCGGCAAAACCCATTGCCTCGGCCAGCAGCGAAAAGACCTCCCAGTTCGAACGGCTTTCACCGACCGGGGGGATGGCCGCACCTGCCCGCTGCAGCAGGTAGGTGCCGTAGGAACGGTACATGTCCGCGTGTTCCAGTGATGAGGTTGCCGGCAGGACTATGTCGGCATAGCGGGCCGTATCGGTCATGAAGCGTTCGTGCACGACCGTAAAGAGATCGTCACGCTGCAGACCGCTGATGACGGCATTCTGGTCCGGAGCTACGGCGGCCGGGTTGCTGTGATAGACGTAGAGCGCCTTGACCGGCGGGCTGAACTCGTTGGCAAGCGCCTCGCCAAGGCGGTTCATGTTGACGAGCCGCGTCGGTTCCTGCATGAAATCCTCCCGGGTAACCTCCTGCATGGCAAAGGCGCCGCCGGTCGCGGTGTCAGGGAAGCAGCCGCCCCCCTCACTGCCGTAGGCGCCGACCAGCGCCGGCAGGCAGGCAATGGTCCGCACGGTCATGGCGCCGTTGCCGTAGCGAGACAGACCGCTACCGAGGCGGATGAACGGAGCGGCCGCCCGGCCGTAAGCCGCCGCCATCTCCTCGATCACCGCCGGAGCGATGCCGGTAATGCTGCTGACAGCTTCCGGCGGATACTGCGGCAGGATGGTCGCAGCAAACGGCTCAAAACCCTGGACGTAGGCGGCAATGAAAGCCGTGTCCAGCAGAGCGTCACGCTGCAGGATGTGCATCATTGCCAAGGCAAGGGCAGCGTCGCTGCCGGGACGGATGAGGAAGAGCCGGTCGACAGCGGCAGCCGTGGGTGTGCTGTAGGTATCGATGAGCCAGACCTTTGCGCCCCGCTTTTTTGCCTCGTTCACCCCGTGCATGAAATGCACGGAGGTTGCCGCGGCATTTATCCCCCAGAGGATAACCAGATCGCTCTTGGCCACTTCGTCAGGGTCGACGGTCGGCGTATCCCCCAGCACCGCTTTCCAGCCGGCACTCTTGGCGGGGGAGCAGATGGCCCTCTCCAGCCGGGACGCCCCCATTCTGTGGAAGAAAGGGTGTCCGCTGTTGCGCTGGATCAGTCCCATGGTGCCGGCATACGAGTAGGGCAGGATTGCTTCCGCACCATGAGTGGCGATTATCTCGCACCACCTCGCGGCTATCCTCCTGATCGCCTCCTCCCAGGAGACAGGGACAAACTCGCCGCTCCCCTTGACGCCGCTGCGCAGCAGCGGCGTAAGCAGGCGCCGCTCAGAGTGAACCGTACGTTCGTAACGCTGCATCTTTGCGCAGAGAAAGCCTCTGGTAAAGGGGTGGTCAGGATCGCCACTCACTTGCACCGCTGTTCCCGACTCGACCTCGACAAGCAGACCGCAGGCGTCAGGACAGTCGTATGGGCATACCGAACGTACGATTTTGGCAGTCATTATTACTCCTCTTGTCTCTGTAACTGCGGGATTGACAGCGCCCGGACGGATTCCCCCTCAGCCGAACTGAAGTAGACAAAAGTTGTCAGGCAACCAGCTGCTGCCGGCAGCGTGCCGCTATGATCCATCCGGAAATTTGCCGTAAAGGTGCGGATACGATTGCCGGCAGGGATCGCCAGCAGCCTGGCGAGTTCCGGATGGGAGAACGGCGGAGCAGGACCCTCTCCGCCTGCCGGTTCCGCCAGAAACGGCGGCAGAACCTTCCCCGGATAACCCGCCAGGCAGTAGTCAAAGCGGAGCGTGTCAACAACATCCTCAAGCAGCTCTCCCGCAAGCGACTTCTCGGCCAGGCGGTAAAATGCTGCAAAGACTGCTGCCGGCTTGCTGCCGAGATATTTTTCGAGGATTGCCTCCAGCGCCGGGTCGGTAAAGAGCTCTGCCAGAGAGACTCTCTGCGCCAGCAGCTCCAGGGTTATGACAAAACGTCCGCTGTTGTAGAATCTCTCAACAGCCTGGGAAGCTGCCTCAATCCGGCAGATATCGCGAAAAGAGAGCCAGCGGTTTTTCAGAATCCGGTAGGGAGGGTGCGGAGAAAAGGCGTACCCCTGCTCCCGGGCAATCTTGCGCATGGCTGTACCCTTCAGCACTTTGAGCGGCTCAACCTGAATGTGCTGCGGCTTTGCCGCCAGCAGACTCTCCAGCGAGCGGACAAAACCCGGCAGGTCCTCGCCGGGAAGACCGGCGACCAGATCAAGATGCAGCGTTACCGCCGTCTCCCGGCGGACTCTGGCAACATTGGCAAAGAGTTTTGCCAGATCCGACTGCCGTCCCACGCTTGCCAGTGTCCCGGCGGCAGCCGACTGCACCCCGATTTCAAAGCGGAAAGTATCCGCCGGCACTTTCCGGAGCAGAGTAATGTTGGTGTCTGTCAGCAGATCGGCTGCTATTTCAAAATGAAAGCGGCTTTTTCTGTTTTTCTCCAGGATGAATTCCCAGAGGTGACTGGCTCTGGCAGCGTCATAGTTGAAGGTCCGGTCAACCAGCTTGATGGTCTCGACCCCGCTCCCCATCAGTATCTCCAGGTCGCTTTTTATCCGCTCCAGAGAAAAGGAGCGGACATTTCCTTCCAGGGATGAAAGACAGAAGGCGCAGGAAAAAGGGCAGCCGCGGGAAGTTTCATAATAGACCAGCGGTTTTGACGTCGCCACCAGCCCGGCGGCAAAGGGGGAGGGAATGCTGTCCAGGTTGCAAATGGCGACCCTTTCCCGGGTGGTGACGATATCATCGTCACTGCGGAAACAGATGCCGCTGATCCCGGTCAGCCGCTCTTCGGAAAGAGCTCCGCCAGAGGTATCTGCCAGCTGCCGCAGCAACTCGCTGCAGGTTTCTTCACCCTCACCCCTGACGATGCAGTCGATAAAGCCGTGGGCCGCCATCAGCTCATGGCTGCCGTATGACACCTCCGGCCCGCCAAGAATGATAAAACAGTGCGGCTGTATCAGTTTCAGATCCGCCGCCAGCTTCAAGGTCTGCTCGATATTCCAGATGTAGCAGGAGAAGGCGATAACGTCCGCTTCTTCCAAGGCGAGCCGCGGCAGGACTACTTCCGGACGCTCGTTTACCGTGTACTCACGCAGGACAATCGTCAAGCCTTCTATCCGGCTGCAGGCTGCCGCCAGGCAGGGTAGTGCGAGCGATGCATGCGTCTGTTTCGAGTGCAGGGTAGCAAGCAGCAGTTTCATGGCCAAAATATCCTGTATCAACGGCGGCAGCAGCGTGTTCCCGGATAACGGGAAGGGGGACATGCTGGAATGTATTGTTGCAGAATAGGGGATAAAATCTGATCTGTCATCTCCTATCCTGAATGGCTCGTCTCACCGACACCGCCGCTGAAAGAATTTTGCCTGAGCTATCGCACTGTACTAATGAACTGCATATGCATTGTCGGATTTCCTTACACGGTTGATGTAGCTTTTCCGACAGCATTCATCAGCTGGCCATAACAACAGTGATATCAGACCCTTACTTGACTTGGCATACATCAAGCATATGATTGTTAGCTACTCACAAACCGATAGCATGGGGTCATGCTTATGAAATCACACATAAAAACAACTTTACTTGGCCTGCTGATTGTCGCTGCCCTTGCATGTGCACCCAGAGCATTCGCTTATACGTATGGGAGTAACATAACTTATTATGACGGTGAGGGCTCGGGCAGCATCGGCATGCCCAGGGAGAATAATGAAGCTGAACCGGGAATGATTCAAAGTCAGGTCTGGGATCTGGAAGGGTTTTACCGCAAAGGTAACGTGCTTTCCATGATCGGCGGGTTTAATTTTAAATCCGCTGTTTCTGGCTACCCGACCTTTACTTCCGGTGATCTATTCATCAGCACTGCTGGAGGCTATGGGGCTCCTTTGGGAAGTGTTGCTTCCGGTGATGGCTACAATAATACGAACAACAATTATGGCTACGAATATGTGCTGCAAATCAATTGGACGAGTCTTGCTTTTAATGTGCTCAAGCTTGATCCTACTGAGACGACAACTACTGTCTGGTACAATTTGAATGAGACGGGTACAGCAACGTCAAATCCCTGGAAATACGTTAGTGGCGGCAATCCTGTTCCTTTTGGTTCAGGCGTGGGTACAGATAGAATCTTGACATCAGCTGAAGCTCAGACTCTTGGTTTGGTGGACTGGAACGGCCCTACCTACACTAATGACATACATTATGCTGTTTCCTTTGACCTGAGCAGTGTCTTTGCCGATGCCAATCTCTACGGCAAGGAGTT
>JAGFXN010000185.1 GCA_017861215.1 Deltaproteobacteria bacterium
AGCAGGTCAATGTCGGCCAGCGGCAGTTCCTCCATGGCATGGCCTACCATGTGGGCATCGAGATGGCAGCCGGCACCGGTGTTGATCTGCTGTACCGGCACGCCGGTCGTTGCTATCCGCCGGGCATCGTTATCGGTCTGCTGATCGCCTTCAATGACGGCCGGGCGGATCTTCCCCTGCAGGTCGCGCAGCGTCCGCTCCAGCAGCGTCGTCTTGCCTGCGCCGGGAGAGCTGACCAGATTGAGGGCGAAGATTCCCCTGGCGGCAAAAAGCCTTCTGTTGGCGGCTGCCAGACGGTCGTTCTTCGCCAGGATGTCGGTTTCGATTTCGATCCTGCCGCCGCCGGTGCTTTCGTGATGGTGATGGTCATGATCATGGTCGTGTCCATGGTCATGTTGAGCACAGCCGCAGGTGGTACACATGGCTACTCTACCTCCAGGTCTTTTACCCGCATCTCTGCGCCGCTCCGCATCTCCAGCGGAAAGCCGCCGCAGCGCGGGCAGGGGTCGATAAATCCTTCGATAACGGAAACTTTCCCGCAGGCAGCGCAGAAGCCGGTGGCGGCAACCCGTTCGATTCCCAGTTTGGCGCCTTCAAGCAGCGTGTCTTTTGTCGCTGCCTCAAAGCAGAATTCAAGCGCTTCCGGCACCACCCCGGACAGAGCGCCGATTACCAGGTTGACCGCCAGCACGCGCCTCGCGCCGGCATGCTGTTCGCATATCTCGACTACACCGGTGACAATTGAGAGTTCATGCATTACCGCGGGCTCCTCACCTTGCAGGGCAGGCGGCCATAGTATCAGAAAGCCGGCAGGATGAGAACAGTAATCACGCGGACATTCGCCTTGTTTCGACCTCTGCGCTGATGTATAAATACGGTCAGAAGATACATCTCACCCGGCAGTTGACGGCTTCCGGAATGTGAGGCATGACGGCTGTTCCTTGGCGATTCCGGGAGGGATGAAGCCTGCCTGGCCGATACTGTCTGGCCCGCCGCAGAATTGCCGAAGGCGGGAAGGTCAGCGGCAACAAGGGATACGCGCAGTAGAGCTGAAAGAACCCTGCAGCACGAATGAAGGCAGCAGGCAAGTGACGAATCCAGGATACCCCATGAATCTCAATGCAAAACTTGTCATTATCATGCTCACCCTGCTGATTGTGGCGATGATAACCCTCTTTACCATGAACCAGCTCAGCCAGTCCAAGCTGGTAAGAGAAATCCAGGAGAGTTCTACCGCGGTTTCCGAAATACTGCAGAAAAGTGTGGAGGATCTGACTTCGGAAACCGAAACCGAAACCTCACAGCTGGCTGATTATCTCAAGGAAGCCCGACAGAAGGGGATTAACGAGATAAACATCATCAACACGGAAGGCGAAATCATCGATTCATCCGACCCGGAGAAAATCGGCAAGAAGCGGGAGATCAAAAAGCTGGAGAAGGGGCTGAAGGCGGCTCCCGGCAAAAAGGGCGGCGGCACTGCCTCACTCAAGCCGTACAACCTGGTTGTGCCGGTTATTGTCGGTGATGAGCAGCTTGGCTACGTTGAAATCGACCTGCTCCTCGACAACATCAGAGAGATCCAGCATGACAACTTTGTCCGCCGGCTGTTGGCAACCTGCGGCATCTTCGGTCTCGGCATCGTGCTGATTATCTTTCTGGCCCGCCGCTATACCTATCCGATCCAGAGACTGGTGCTGAAGGTAAAACAGGTGGCTGAAGGTGACCTCTCCGTAACGGTGCCGGTGGAGAGTTCCGATGAGATCGGCGAGCTGGCGGCGAGCTTCAATGAGATGGTTGAGCAGCTGCGCCAGCGCCACAGCCTGGAAGAGCGGCTGCATGAGGCGGAACATCTCTCCCGGGTCGGTCAACTTGCTTCCGGCATTGCCCACGAGATCAGGAACCCGCTCAATTACATCAGTCTTGCCATTGACCACCTGAAAGGCGAGATCAAGGCCTCCTCTCCGGAGTCGCAGGAGGAGATCTTTCGTATTGCCGACACGATCAAGGAGGAGGTCCGCAAGGCAAACTACATGGTGCTCAACTTCATGAACTACGGGCGCCCGTTGAAACTGCGCCGCGCGGCGGTTGAATATCGCGATATTATCGACCGGGCATTGACGGTGCTGGGTGACAAGCTGAAAGAACATAAAGTTACTGTCAGGCTGGAAATCCCCCCTGACCTGCCGCCGCTGTACTGCGACCAGGAGCTGTTCAGGAACTGCCTGTTCAACTTCATCACCAATGCCGCCCAGTCAATGCCGGAGGGCGGCGTCATCACTATCGGCGCTTCGCTGGCAGACGGGTTTTTCCAGCTCACTTTCCAGGATGAAGGCGGAGGAATTGCTCCTGAAGAACTGGAGAAAATCTTCCAGCCCTATTTTACCACGAAAGAGGCGGGCATCGGCCTCGGACTGGCAATCACCGAAAGGATCATCAAGGAGCATGGCGGCGAGATCAAAGTCGCCAGTACGCCCGGTTCCGGAACCAGATTCACTGTGCTGATGCCGCAGATTTCATAACAGTTCCCGAGGAGATTCACTATGCCGTGCAGCATACTTGTGGTTGACGATGAAAAAGCCCAGCGTGACATACTGCAGACCATTCTGAGCCGTGAGGGGTACCGCACCGTGTCGGTCGCCAGCGGCCAGGATGCCCTGGAACAGTTCAGCAATGATGAGTTCGATCTGATCCTTACCGACCTTAAAATGAAGGGGATGTCAGGAATGGAGCTGCTGGAAAAGGTTCTGGAGCAGAATCCGCAGCAGTGCGTCATTCTGATGACAGCCCACGGCACCATCGACTCTGCGGTCGAGGCGACCAGAAAAGGGGCCTTCAACTATCTGGAAAAGCCGCTCGACCGGGAGCATCTTCTCTTTACCCTGCAGCGTGCCTGCGAGCATATTGCCCTGCTCCGGGAGAATACCCTGCTGCACCGCAAGCTCGAAGAGACGGCAACCATCCCGAGCATTATCGGCGACCATCCCAAGGTGCGGGAGGTTTTCCGCGTTATCAGCAAAATAGCGCCGACAAGTTCCACCGTTCTCGTGTACGGCGAGTCCGGCACCGGCAAAGAGCTGGTGGCCAGGGCAATTCACGACCGGAGCCCGCGCAGCGCCAAACCGTTCTTTGCCATCAACTGCGCCGCCATTCCGGAAGCGCTGATCGAAAGCGAACTGTTCGGCCATGAAAAAGGCTCTTTTACCGGCGCCAGCAGCCGGGAGATCGGACTGTTCGAGGCCGCCGAAGGCGGGACGGTGTTTCTGGACGAAATCGGTGAAATGAATGTCTCCCTGCAGGCAAAACTGCTCCGCGCCATCCAGGAGAAAGAGATCCGCCGGGTCGGCGGCAAGGTCAATATTCCTGTGGATGTGCGGATCATTGCCGCCACCAACAAGGATTTGGAGGTTGAGATCAAGAAGGGGCAGTTTCGCGAAGATCTCTTCTACCGGCTGAACGTCATCAGGATCACTCTGCCGCCGCTGCGGGAGCGGGGGAGTGACATAGCGACCCTGGCGGATTTCTTTGTCAGGAAATACGCTGCTGCAGCCGGCACGCAGATTCAGGGCATCACCAAACCGGCGTTGAAACTCCTGCTGAACTACAGCTGGCCGGGCAATGTCCGCCAGCTTGAATCGCTGATCGAAAGAGGGGTGCTGATGGCGGAAGGGAACATGATCACACCCGAGGATCTCCCCATCGAAATCCATGAAGGGGTTTCCGGCAGCGGTCGGTTGCCGTTCGATTTTCCGGCTGACGGCATCTCTTTCGAAGATCTGGAGCGCGAACTTATCGTCAAGGCAATGGAGCGGGCTGAATGGACGATCAGCAAGGCCGCCCCTCTTCTCCGGATGAGCTACAAGACCCTGCAGTACAGGATCGAAAAGTTCGGCATTGAGAAGCCGTAATACCGCATGAGCAGAAGGGAAGCCGACTGCTCCTGCTGGCCGGGCTGCTTTCCGCCTGCACCAGTATGGTTACCCGCGCACCCTTTTCTATCCGGTGCGAACGGAGAGAGCGCCGAGCGGCGGTGTTTATCGGGGTAGGCTATCCATTTTAAGCCGAAAACCTTTGAAGCGCACAAACCTTTGAACAGTACAAAACCTTGAACC
>JAGFXN010000025.1 GCA_017861215.1 Deltaproteobacteria bacterium
CTCGCCACCTATCTGCAGATGCCCTATGTCGCCGGTACCGGCGAGCTCGCCATCCTCTGCGGGGCGATGGTCGGCGCCGGGCTGGGCTTTCTCTGGTACAACTCCTACCCGGCCGAGGTTTTCATGGGGGATGTCGGCTCTCTCTCCCTCGGCGGCGGACTCGGCACGCTCGCCGTGCTGACGAAGCAGGAGATCCTGCTGGTCATCGTCGGCGGGGTCTTCGTGGTCGAAGCGCTCTCCGTGATTTTTCAGGTCGGCTCCTACAAGTACCGGGGCAAGCGGATCTTCCGCATGGCGCCCATCCACCATCACTTTGAATTGAAAGGTGTCGCCGAGCCGAAGATTATTGTCAGGTTCTGGATCATCTCGATCATTCTCGCCCTGGTGGCGATATCGACGCTGAAGCTGAGGTGAAATCCTCTGCACCGCAACCAGAAGTGCCTCTAGGCAAGCCGCAAAGGACGCAAAGAAGGCGCAAAGCTGAACTTGAGGTCGCAATTTGCGACCTCAAGTTCAACTGGTCGAGGCGGCACTCAAGCAGCATAACCGAGCGTGTGATGAGATCATGAATCTAAAAAATAAAAATATCCTCGTCATGGGACTGGCGCGTACCGGCGTAGCCTGCTGCCGTTTTCTAGCAAATCAGGGTGCACAGGTCACCGCTACCGACATGCGTGATGAAGCCGCGCTTGCCGGAGTGATTGCCGAGCTGGACGGTGCCGGCATCCGCTGGGTACTCGGCCGGCACGACGAGGCGGATTTTATGGCCGCGGAGCTGATTGTCGTCTCTCCCGGTGTGCCGATGGACCATCCGCTGCTGCAGCTGGCAAAGGGCGCGGGTCGGGAGATCGTCAGCGAAATCGAGCTGGCTGCACGCTTCATCACGGCGCCGCTGATTGCCATTACCGGCACCAACGGCAAGACCACGACAACCACGATCTGCGGCGAGATCTTCCGGGCCAACGGCTTTGCCACCTATGTCGGCGGCAATATCGGCGAGCCGCTGATCGAGCTGGTGACATCGGGGCAGGAGGCGGAGCGGGTGGTGGTCGAGATCAGCTCTTTCCAGCTGGAGTGGATCAGCAGTTTCCGGCCGAAAGTCGCCGCCCTGCTCAACATCAGCGAAGATCATCTTGACCGCTACGTCTCCTATCAGGATTATATCGACGCCAAGCTGCGGATTTTCGAGAAGCAGACTGCAGAGGACTTTGCCATCCTCAACATGGATGATCCGCTGGTCCGCGACGCGGCGCCAGGGCTGCAGGCGAGGATTTTCCCGTTCAGCCGCAGCTATGAGCTTGATGAAGGGATCTTCTGCCGGGACGGCGAGATCGTCTACCGGCACGAAGGTCTTGAGGCGCGCTTCAGCACGGCGGATTTCCGGCTCAAAGGGGTGCACAACCTGGAAAACATCATGGCGGCTCTGGCAGCAGCGCTGCTGCTCGGCTGCCGGCCGGCGGAGAGTTTTGCCTGCGTGCGGGATTTCGAGGCGCTGCACCACCGGATGGAGTTTGTCCGCGAGGTTGCCGGTGTCGGTTATTACGAGGACAGCAAGGCGACCAATGTCGGCAGTGTGGTCAAGGCGCTGGAAAGTTTTGCCGATATCACGCTGATTGCCGGCGGCAAGGACAAGGGGGGCGCCTACGCGCCGCTTGCTCCCCTGGTAAAGGAACGGGTGCGGCACCTGATCCTGATTGGTGAAGCGGCCCGGCGCATGGCGGCGGAGCTGGGGAGCCTTACCGATACAAGATTTGCCGGCAGCATGGAGGAGGCGGTACAGCTTGCCGCCGGGATAACGGCTGCCGGCGGCACCGTGCTGATGTCACCGGCCTGCTCGAGTTTCGATATGTTCCGCGACTATGAGGAGCGGGCGCAGAGGTTTATTGCAGCGGTTATGAGTTTATGAGGCATACATGAACGCTGCTGATGGAAGAGTCGCCATGCTGAAAAAACTTGAAGAATACGACCTGATCATCCTGACCATGGTGGTGGTGCTCACCTGCTTCGGTGTTGTCATGGTCTACTCGGCGTCATCCATTATGGCGGAGAAGCGTTTTCACGACAGCTTCTTCTTCCTGAAGCGGCAGGCTGTCTTTGCCGTCCTCGGTTTTGTCGTCATGTATATTGTATATTGCCATGCGGACCGATTACCATTTCTGGCATAAAGCCGCCGTTCCCGTGCTGCTGGCCTGCCTTGTCTCTCTGGTGCTTGTCTTTGTCCCCGGCCTCGGCGGCAATGTGAAAGGGGCCACCCGCTGGATACGCTTCCCCGGCTTCAACTTCCAGCCGGCCGAACTGGCAAAGCTGGCGCTGATAATTTTCATGGCATATTCACTCGACCGCAAGCGGGAACAGATCCGCTGGGTCAAGGGGCTCATTCCGTACATGCTGATTCTGATGCTGATGATCGGGCTGCTGATGATTCAGCCGGACATGGGCTCGGCAATGACCCTGGCCGGCGTCGCCATGGTCATGCTCTTTGCCGGCGGCATGCGCATCTCCCATGTCATTTCGATAATGCTTTTTTCAGCGCCGTTTGTCTATTATGCCATCCGCCACAAGGAGTACCGCTGGCGGCGGATCACCTCCTTTCTCAACCCGTGGGCTGATCCGAGCAATACCGGCTTCCAGATTATCCAGTCCTGGCTGGCGTTCGGTACCGGCGGCATCAGCGGCCAGGGGCTGGGCGAGGGGAAGCAGAAGCTCTTCTACCTGCCCGAGGCGCATACCGACTTCATTCTCTCGGTGATCGGCGAAGAGCTCGGCTTTATCGGCACGGTCACGGTGGCGGCCATGTTCTTTCTGCTGGTGCACCGGAGCCTCAGGGTTGCCGTCTATGCCGAGGACAATTTCGGCCGCTTCCTGGCGCTCGGCATCGCCGTGCTGCTGGGAGCGCAGGCGTTCGTCAACATTGCCGTAGTCATGGGGCTGCTCCCTACCAAAGGGCTGGCGCTGCCGTTCATCAGCTACGGCGGCAGCTCGCTGATTCTGAGCCTGCTGGCGGTGGGCATACTGCTCAACATCTCCAGCCGCATGAGGGGAGTGCCATGAAACTGCTCATCGCCGGCGGGGGGACAGGCGGCCATCTTTTTCCGGGCATTGCGGTCGCCGAGGAGTTTCTGGGGCGTGACCCGGCCAACGAAGTGCTTTTTGTCGGCACCGAGCGGGGGGTCGAGGCAAGGGTCCTGCCGCGGCTCGGCTACCGGCTGGAACTGATCGCCGCTTCCGGACTGCGGGGGAAGAGCCTCTTCAGCCAGCTCAAGGGGGTTGCCGGGCTGCTCTACGGCTACTCGCAGTCAAGGAAGATCCTCAAGGCGTTCCGGCCGGACGTCGTGCTCGGGGTCGGCGGCTACGCCTCCGCGCCGGTGCTGCTGGCGGCCCGGGGGCTGCTGCTGCCGCGCTACATTCACGAACAGAATGCTATTCCGGGGATGAGCAACAAACTGCTGTCGCGGGTGGCGCTGAAAACCTTCATCTCGCTCGAAGAGTCGCGCCGCTTCTTTCCCAAGGAGACGACGCTGCTGACCGGCAATCCGCTCAGAAGACAGATCCTGGAACAGGTTGCCGGCAGGGATGCTGTTCATCCGGGAGAAGACGGCTGCCACCTGCTGGTGTTCGGCGGCAGCCTTGGCGCCCACAGCATCAACATGGCCATGGCAGCGGCTGCGCCGCTGCTGGCCCGGCTTGGCAAACAGCTGACCATAACCCATCAGACCGGAGAGAAGGATGAGGCCGAGGTGCGCAGCGCCTATGCCGCCGCCGGCCTGGACGCCAGCGTGGTGCCGTTCATCGATGACATGGCAGAGGCCTATCACCGGGCAGACCTGATTGTCTGCCGCGCCGGCGCGACGACCATTGCCGAGGTTACCGCCTGCGGCAAGGCGTGCATCTTCATCCCCTTCCCCCATGCGGTTGATGATCATCAGCGCCGCAATGCCGAAGCGCTGCTGAAAAGCGGCGCCGGCTTCATGCTGCTGGAGAGGGAGCTTGCCCCGGAGAGTCTGGCCAGACAGATCGGGGAGCTGCTTACTGCGCCGCAGCTGCTCCGCGAAACCGGCGACAATGCCCGCAGCATCGCCAGGCTCGATGCCGCTGTTGTTATCGTCGACGAGATGCTGCCGGCGGGTGCAGAGGTGAAGGGATGAACTACTGGCTGTTCAAGACGGAACCGGGCTGTTTTTCTTTCGATGATCTCAAAAAACGTCCGGCGATGACGGAGCAGTGGGACGGGGTGCGCAACTTCCAGGCGCGCAATTTTCTGCGTGATGCGGTCAAGGCCGGCGACCTGGTACTCTTTTATCACAGCAACATCCCGCAGCCGGCCATTGTCGGCATCGCCGAGGTCGTTCGCGCCGGCTATCCGGATCACACGGCGCTCGATCCGGACAGTGAGCACTTCGACCCCAAGGCTTCGCCGGCCAGGCCGATCTGGTACATGGTGGATGTGCGCTACCGACAGGCGTTTCCCAGGCAGGTGACGCTGGCGGCGATCAGGAATAATCCGCTGCTGGCGGCGATGCCGCTGATCAATCGCAGCCGGCTCTCCATCCAGCCGGTCAGCGAAGAGCAGTGGCAGGTCATAACAACGATGGGCGGGATACCATAAGCCGGGAACGGGTCAGTGCTGCAGCAGTCTGACGACAACTTCCCGGGCAAAGGACAGGGCTATGTACGGTAAAATCGAAAAGATCCACTTCGTCGGCATCGGCGGCATCGGTATGAGCGGCATTGCCGAGGTGCTGCTGAATCTCGGCTACAAGGTCTCCGGTTCCGATCTGCGCGGCTCGGACATCACCGAGCGGCTTGCCGGTCTTGGCGCCGAGATCGGCATCGGCCACCAGGCGGAAAACCTGAAGAGTGTCGATGTCGTTGTCATTTCCTCGGCTGTCCATGATGACAACCCCGAGGTGATTGAGGCGCGGCGGCTCCATGTGCCGGTGATTCCCCGCGCCGAGATGCTGGCCGAACTGATGCGGATGAAGTTCGGCATTGCCATTGCCGGCACGCACGGCAAGACGACGACTACCTCCATGGCCGCCTCCATTCTCGGTCATGCCGGTATCGACCCGACCATTGTCATCGGCGGCAAGCTGAACGCCATCGGCACTAACGCCCAGCTCGGCCAGGGGAAGTTTCTCGTTGCCGAGGCGGATGAGTCGGACGGCTCCTTCCTGGTTCTTTCCCCGACCATCGCCGTGGTAACGAACATCGATGCCGACCATCTCGACCACTACTCGGGGATTGAAGAGATCAAGGAGACCTTTGTCAAGTTCATCAACAAGGTGCCGTTTTATGGCATGGCGGTGCTCTGCCTGGACGATCCGAATATCCGCGCCATCCTGCCGCAGGTAAAAAAGCGCTACATGACCTACGGGCTCTCCTCGCAGGCCGACATCAGGGCAACCCATGTCAGGCACGACGGCTTCCGCACCTCTTTTGTCGCCCATTTCAAGGGGTACCGGCTGGGCGAAATCTCCTTCAATATGCCGGGAGCGCACAATGTGCTGAATGCGATGGCCTGCATTGCCGTGGCGCTGGAGCTGGACGTGCCGTTCATCGCCATTCAGGAGGGCTTTGCAAAGTTTGGTGGTGTGGGGAGGCGCTTTACTGTCAAGGGCGAGCCAAAAGGGGTCATGGTGGTTGATGATTACGGCCACCATCCGGCGGAAATACGGGCCACGCTGGCCGCGGCCCGGCAGGGATGGCCCGAGCGACGGATTATCGCCGCCTTCCAGCCGCATCGCTATACCAGGACCCACGAACTGTTCGCTGATTTCGTAACCGCCTTCTATGATGCCGATGTCCTGCTGTTGACCGATGTCTATGCCGCCGGGGAGCAGCCGATAGAAGGGGCGACCGCTGAGCGGCTGGCAGAGGAGACCCGCAGGCACGGGCAGAAGGATGTCACCTGGATTGCCGACCGCACGCTGCTCCCCGAGCATCTTGCCGCGTTGGTGAAGAAGGGGGATATTGTCATAACCCTTGGCGCCGGCAATATCTGGCAGCAGGGCGAGGCTCTTCTGAAGCTCCTTGAGGCTTGAGCGGTGTCGCTGCCGCCGCCGGAAATAAGGGGGGAACTCCTGCTGCATGAGCCGATGGCCCGCCATACCTCGCTCAAGGTAGGTGGTCCGGCCGATATCTTTGCGATACCTGAGGATAGTGACGATCTGCAGAGTCTGGTCAGGCAGCTTTCCTCGGCAGGTCTGCCGTGGATGGTCGTCGGCAAAGGCTATAACCTGCTCGTGAAAGATGGCGGCATCCGCGGAGCGGTGATTTCGCTGGAACGCTTTGCCAGGATCGAGGCGCGCGGTGCGGGGCGGATCATGGCCGAGGCCGGAGCGGAAAATCTGGATGTTGTCAGGTTCGGGCAGAGGCACGGTCTTGGCGGCATCGGTTTCATCTCCGGCATCCCCGGCACGATCGGCGGCGCGGCCAGGATGAATGCCGGAGCGTACGGGGAGGGGATTCTTGAACGGGCGGTCTGTCTTACCCTGCTGCGCGGCAGTGGCATCAGGGAGCTCTGCATCAGTGAGGTCGATTACGGCTATCGCCGACTGTCGCTTGAACCGGGAGACATTCTTCTTGCGGTGCTTTTACAGCTCGTAGAGTGCGATCCGGCACTGACCGAAGAAGAGATCAGCAAAGACCTTGAACTGCGGCGCAGCAAGCATAATGTCGGCTTCCCCAGTGCCGGCTCGTTTTTCAAGAATCCGCCGGGGCAGGTCGCCTGGAAGCTGATAGACGCCGCCGGCATGCGCGGTGCCCAGATCGGCGGGGCTCAGGTTTCGTTGCGGCACAGCAATTTTCTGGTGAACAGTGGTGGCGCCACAGCTGCCGACTTCCTGCAACTGGCGGAGAAGGTGAAGTCTGCGGTGCTGCTGAACTCGGGGACATCTCTCGAAGAAGAGGTCAGGGTCGTCGGGGAAGACTGAAAAGCAGGTAGAGGTAGAGGTAGAGGAGAACCTGTATGCAGGAAAACATAAAAACGATGAAAATCGGCGTGCTGATGGGGGGGCTTTCGGCAGAGCGGGAGGTGTCGCTGAAGAGCGGTGCCGCGGTGCACAAGGCGCTGCTTGAGAAAGGCTATGATGCAGTGGCGATCGATGTCGGTCGTGATCTTGCCGCACGGCTGGCTGCGGAGCGGATCGAGGCGGCTTTCATCTGCCTTCATGGCCGCTACGGCGAAGACGGCTCGGTGCAGGGGCTGCTTGAACTGATGGGGATACCGTATACCGGCTCCGGCATTCTGGCAAGCGCGCTGGCCATGGACAAGATATTCGCCAAGAAGATCTTTGCGGCCAGCGGCATGACCATTACCCCCTATGTTGTCGTGCGCCAGGGAGAGGAGCCGACCGCCGCAGCCCTGCCGTTTCCGCTGCCGGTGGTGGTGAAGCCCTCACGGGAGGGCTCCTCGGTGGGAGTGAGTATCGTCAAAAGGGCCGAGGATTTGCACGCTGCCGTGGCGGGCGCCTTCCGCTATGACCGGGAAATCCTTATCGAGCAGTATGTGAAAGGACGGGAGATCCAGGTCGGCATTCTTGACGGCCAGGCGATCGGCGCCATAGAAATCGTTCCGAAAAACGAGTTCTATGACTTCGAGGCGAAATATACCGACGGCATGGCGACCCATATTCTGCCCGCACCCCTGCCGCCCGAGCAGTATGCGGCGCTCCTCAGGGCCGGTGAACAGGCGCATCGCTGTCTCGGCTGCTCCGGCTACAGCCGGGTCGATTTTATTGTTACCGGCGCCGGGGATGCCTACATTCTTGAGGTGAACACCCTGCCGGGGATGACCGCGCTCAGCCTCCTGCCGGAGATTGCCCAGGGTGCCGGCATCAGTTTCGTTGAACTAGTGGAACGGATTGTTAGCTCCGCGGCACTGAAGATATAAATAAGTTCGATTACTGGTAAATACCACTATAAACCGCGGCTGACATATGCTAAATCTTTTGGGTACAATGTGACAACAATATCAGCACTATTGCAGGGCAAAGCGCTTCCGGGAGCCAATGCGCGAACTTAACCTGAACAATCAGAAGCCGGCGGCAAGGAACCGTTTCAAGAAGCAGCGGAAAAAGATAAATATCCGCGGTTTTTTGAAAAAAACTGTGCGAGTGACGGCAGCAGTTGTGGTAATATCCCTTAGCTTTCTCGTCTGCTACGAAATTTACGGTTTTATTGGCAAAGCCACTTTTCTGCGCCTTGAGCGGATAGAAGTTTCCGGAGTGAATAAGCTGACAAGTGAGGAAGTGCTGTCAGCGGCAGCCGTGAAAGTCGGCGATGATCTTCTCGGCATCAAGCTCTCCCGCATGGGGGAGCAACTGGCCAAGAATCCGTGGATAGCATCGGTTCGGGTCCGGCGGAATTTCCCCCACGCTTTGTCCATAGACGTTGTCGAGCGCCAGCCTGTCGGGATTGTCAGCATGGGATATCTGTACTACCTTGACACCAGGGGAGATATCTTCAAGCCGCTGCAGGAGGGCGACAGACTTGATTACCCGGTAATTACCGGCCTTGTCGAGGATGACCTGCTGCGAGACCCTGCCGGGGCGAAAGAGACAGTGATGGGGATGCTGACCCTTCTGGAACAGCTGAAAAAGGATCGCGCCGGCATCAGGATGGCCGATATTTCCGAACTCCATTATGATAAAGGGTTCGGCTATACCATCTTTACCATCGACAGGGGGCTGCCGATACGGCTCGGTATGGACGGCTTCGGCGACAAGCTCGACCGGCTGTCAAGGATTTACAGCGACCTGCAGGTTCAGCTGCCGCTGCTTGAGTACATCGATCTTGACTACAGCGACAGGATAGTCGTAAAAAAGGCCTGATGAGCGGAGAACGGCTCGATCCGGCAGTAATAAGCTTAGTGGGGGTATGAATGTCTGCCAGAAAAGACAACCTGATAGTCGGTCTTGATATCGGCACAACAAAGATCTGCGCAGTTGTCGGCAATATGACCGAAGACGGGATCGATATAGTCGGCATCGGCTCAAGCCCGTCACGCGGTCTCCGCAAAGGGGTCGTTATCAACATCGACAGCACTGTCCAGTCGATCCGCAAGGCGATCGAAGAGGCAGAGCTGATGGCGGGCTGCGAGATAAAGAGCGTCTTTGCCGGTATCGCCGGCGGACATATCAAGGGGATCAACTCCCAGGGGGTCATTGCGATTAAAAACCGCGAAGTCGCCCCTGATGACGTCAAGCGGGTCATTGAGGCTGCCAAGGCGATTGCCATTCCCATGGACAGGGAGGTCATCCATATCCTGCCGCAGGAATTTATCATCGACGATCAGGACGGGATTCGTGAGCCTCTCGGCATGAGCGGCGTTCGCCTTGAGGCCAAGGTGCACATAGTTACCGGTGCTGCAGCCAGTGCGCAGAATATCGTAAAATCGTGCAACAGGGCTGGACTCGACGTCGCCGACATCGTTCTTGAACAGCTTGCCTCTTCCGAGGCGGTGCTTTCCGCTGATGAAAAAGAGCTGGGCGTTGCCCTTGTCGATATCGGCGGCGGGACGACCGATATTGCCATCTTTGTGGACGGCGCCATCAAGCATACCTCCGTCCTGTCACTCGGCGGCAATCATCTGACCAATGATATTGCCGTGGGACTCAGAACGCCGATGGCGGAAGCGGAGAAGATCAAGCAGAAGTACGGTTGCTGTCTCTCCTCCCTGGTGGGCAAGGAAGAGACCATCGAAGTGCCGAGCGTCGGCGGCCGCAAGCCGCGCATCCTGTCAAGACAGCTGCTCGCCGAGATTCTTGAGCCTCGCGTCGAGGAGATATTCACCCTGGTAAACCGTGAGATAGTCAAGTCCGGTTTCGAGGATGTGATCGCCTCCGGCATAGTCATTACCGGCGGCACCACCATCCTTGAGGGGATGCCGGAACTGGCCGAGCAGATTTTCAACCTTCCTGTCCGCAGAGGAGCGCCACAGTACATAGGCGGTCTGATTGATGTCGTTAACTCGCCGGTCTATGCCACCGGGGTGGGGCTTGTCGTCTATGGCAGCAAGCATATTGATCGCACGACGCAATTTCCGACTACCCAGAGTGACGACAATCTGTTCAGGAAGGTCAGCAGGCGGATGAAAGAGTGGTTCGGCGAATTCTTTTGATGGAACGCCATATTTGAGCGCTCACGGCGTTGACTCGTCGCCGGTTTCCTCAACGTACCTGACGGTACGCCTGCGGAACCGACTCCTCGCCGTCTGGTGATCATCTCAAATCTGACGTTCCGGGCTACGTGACAATAAAGCGGATATTTACATAAAAAACACCGGGGAAAAGGGGGTACGGGATGCAGTTTGAATTTGACCAGAGTATTGAACCAACTGCGAATATCAAGGTTGTAGGGGTTGGCGGCGGCGGCAGTAACGCCGTAAATACCATGATCGACAAGCATGTCCATCATGTCGAGTTCGTTGTTGCCAATACCGATGCCCAGGCGCTCAGAACCTCCAAGGCGCCGACCAAGATCCAGCTCGGGTCGCAGCTCACCAAGGGCCTCGGCGCCGGTGCGGACCCGGGTGTCGGCCGTGATTCGGCTGTTGAGGATCGCGAGCGGCTGCTTGAGGCCATGCAGGGGGCTGATATGGTCTTTATTGCCGCCGGCATGGGGGGCGGCACCGGCACCGGCGCTGCGCCGGTAATTGCCGATGTCGCCAAGGAACTTGGTGCGCTTACCGTCGGTGTTGTCACCAAGCCGTTCACCCGCGAAGGGAAGCGCCGCAAGGAGCAGGCCGAGCACGGTATCCGCGAACTGAAGAAGCACGTCGATTCCCTGATCGTCATTCCCAATGACCGCCTGATCGGGCTGGCCGGCAAGAACACCTCCATCCTCGATGCTTTCAAGCCTTCCGACGACGTTCTCCGCCAGGCGGTGCAGGGCATCTCCGATCTTATTACCACTACCGGTATGATCAATGTCGATTTTGCCGATGTGAAGTCGATCATGAGCGTGCGCGGCATGGCGATGATGGGAATAGGCATTGCCAGCGGCGACAACCGTGCCGCCGATGCCGCGACCGCTGCCATCTCCAGCCCGCTGCTTGAGGATATCGATATTTCCGGCGCCAAAGGCGTTCTGGTAAACATCTGCGGTTCTGCCAGCATGACCATGGAAGAATACGAAATTGTCAGCCGGATCATTCACGAGAAGGTGCATGAAGATGCCAACATTATCATCGGCCTGCTCGTCGATGAGGAGCTTGGCGACACGCTCAAGGTCACGGCCATTGCCACCGGCTTCGGCGACCGCTTTGACATGGAGAAAGGGCGGAGCGAGAAGACGGTTACCAGGCTGCAGGACGTTCCCCGAAGCCTCGAAACCCCGACCTATATTCGCCGTGCCGAGCAGCCCGAGGCGCGCCGGGCGCCGGTAACAAAGGCGCCGAGCTTCCTGGTTGAAGAGGATGATCAGTACGACATCCCTACCTTCCTGCGCAAGTCCGTAGACTGATGAAGCCTCCTTTTCCGGCTCCCTGTCCCCTGCAGGGAGCCGGCTTTTCTTTGCCGCAGACCCGCCCGTAATGTCCTGGAAAATCATTGCCAAACTGAAAAGCAGGATTGCCGCAGAATCCGGCGACCTGTTGACGAGACGGGGTGCCGCCCTGCGGATCTGTCTCATTTATCCCAATTACTACCGGATCGGCATGAGCAACCTCGGCTTCCAGGCGGTGCATGCCATGCTCAATGCCGTTCCTGATATCCTCTGCGAGAGGGCTTTCCTCCCCGATCCGGATGAGCGGCGGGAGTATGAGCAATCCCGTACGCCGCTGCTGTCGCTCGAATCCAGGCAGCCTGTTGCCGGGTTCGACATCATCGCCTTCTCCATTTCGTTTGAAAGCGATTATCTCCATCTCGCGGCAATTTTCCGCCTTGCCGGCCTCTCCCCGCTCTCTTCCGGGCGGAGCGGCACAGAGCCGCTGCTTATGGCAGGCGGGGCAGCGCTCTTTCTCAACCCGGAGCCGGTAGCAGATTTTATCGATGTCATCTGTCTCGGCGAAGCAGAGGTGCTTCTGCCGGCAGTGACGGCAGCGCTGACCAGCGGTGCAAACTCGCGCCGCCGCCTGCTGGCAGCGCTCTCTACCCTGCCTGGTGTCTATATCCCTGCCCTGGGAAGAAAGCCGGTTGTCCGGCAGTATCTGCGCAACCTGGACAGCTGTGCCACGGCAACGACCATCTCCTCTCCGGAAACCGAGTTCGCCGACCTCCATCTGCTGGAACTATCCCGCGGCTGCCCCAGGGGGTGTCGCTTCTGCGCCGCCGGCTACATCTATCTCCCGTACCGGCAGCGCTCTCTGGAGAACATCAAACAGGAGGCAGACCGGGCGATTGCCGCCGGCAGGAAGATCGGTCTGGTCGCCGCGGCGGTCGGCGATTATCGTGGTATCGGCGAGCTCTGCCGTCATATCGTCGTCAGCGGCGGGAGGTTTTCCGTCTCGTCGCTGCGGATTGACGGTCTGGATGAAACGATGATCGATCTGCTGGTGGCGAGCGGCCATAAAACTGCAACCCTTGCTCCTGAAGGCGGCTCGCAGCGCCTGCGCGACCTGATAAAAAAGGGGATAAGCGAAGAGCAGATCCTGGCCGCCTGCGAACGGCTCATTGCCAAGGATATCCTCAATCTGAAGCTCTATTTCATCATCGGACTGCCGACCGAAACTGATGATGACATCGTCCAGCTGCTTGCCCTCGTCGAAAAGATCCGGGCACTGGTAGTGGCGCGGTCAAAAGCGAACCGGCGTCTGGGCGAGATAACCATCTCCATTAATCCGTTCATCCCCAAGCCGTTTACGCCGTTTCAGTGGTGCGGCATGATGCCGCAGAAACTTCTGGAAAAGCGGCTGGAGCTGCTGAAGAAGGGGGTGCGGCGGCT
>JAGFXN010000186.1 GCA_017861215.1 Deltaproteobacteria bacterium
GGTATCGTCCTCTTTGGCAACAGGCTTTTTGATAACCCCTTTCAGTTCGAAATATTTCCGTAACACCTGCCCGGCAACCGGTGCGGCCGTTCCGCCGCCGTGCTCGCCATGCTCAACCACCACGGCAACGGCAATTTCCGGTTTATCATACGGCGCAAATGCAATAAAAAGCGCATGATCCTGAAATTGATACCCGGACGTTTTCCTGCCTTCCTTCATCTTGACAACCTGGGACGTGCCGGTCTTGCCGGCCACCTTGACTTCGTAGAGACGCGCTGCCGCACCGGTGCCGCGTGGCTCGTTCACAACTGCCCAAAGGCCTTCGCGCACCAGTCGGAAATGCTCCGCTTTCAGTTCGACCGTCTTCAACAGTTCCGGAGCAAACTCCTTTGCCGTCTTGCCCTCCCGGTCGAGAATCCGTTTCACAAGATGGGGACGATATATTTTGCCGTCGGTGGCCAGGCCGGCAGTCATGGCCGCCAGCTGCAGCGGGGTTGTCAGCAGATACCCCTGGCCGATCGACACCGGCAGAGTCTCACCCCGGTACCATTTGATGCCGGTTTTTTTCTCTTTCCAGGCAGCAGTGGGGACAAAACCCCCCTTTTCACCTTCAATATCTATCCCCAGAGGCTCCCCCAGACCGAATCTTTTGGCATAGCCAGCAATCCGGTCTACTCCCAGTTTCTCCCCCAGCGTGTAAAAATAGACATCGCATGACTCCCGCAAGGCGCCGCGCAGAGTCACCCTGCCATGCCCCTTCCTGTTCCAGCAGCGGAAGGTACCGCTGCCCAGCTTATACGCGCCGGTGCAGTTGACCGCGGTATTCTCGTCGATCAATCCCTCGGAAAGTCCGGCCAGAGCCATAATCATCTTGAAGGTCGATCCCGGTGGATACTGCCCTTTCAGCGCCTTGTTCTCCAACGGGTGGCGCTTGTCTTCCAGGTATGCCTGCCACTGTTCCGGCGGCAGACGCCTGGTAAAAAGCGCCGGATCAAAGCGCGGCGTGCTCGCTAAAGAGAGAATTTCACCGGTAGTGACATCGAGAGCCACGACCGCTGCCGCCTTATCTCCCAGAGCGCTTTCAGCGGCTTTCTGCAGTTCAAGATCAATGGTGAGCTGCAGGCTCTGGCCGGGAACGGGAAATTGTTCCGACAGGGTACGCAAAAAACGCCCCCTGGCATCGACTTCAATCTGCCGGCCGCCGTCATCACCATGCAGAAAGCTTTCAAAACTCCGCTCAATGCCGTTTTTCCCGATGTAGTCTCCCGGGTTGAAATCGGCAAAATCGGGATTATCGAGCTCTTTTTCCGATATTTCCGCTATATAGCCCAGCATGTGGGCGGCAAGAGTGCCCCAGGGATACTCTCGCACCGGCTTGACTTCAATTTCAAGGCCTGGCAGGCGCAGACTGTTCTCTGCGAAAAACTCGACCTGGTCCCTGGTGAGTCCGGAAGCAAGCACCAGTGGAAAGTATTTTGCCCGGCCTTTCCCCTTCTCCCATCTGGCAAGAAGCTCAGCGCGGTCAATTTGCAGCACCCTGGCCAGATTATCCAGCAGATACGCCTTGTCCTTCACCTCTTCCGGAATCACGGCAAGACTGAATGACGGGGTATTGTTGACAATTACTTTGCCGTTTCGATCAAGCAGCGCACCACGGGAAGCCGCCACCGGAATAAAGCGGAGCCGGTTGTTTTCCGACATCTCCCGGAGTCGATCAACTTCGATAAACTGCAGGAACCAGAGCCTGCTGAGCAGAATCAGGAAAACAACTGCTGCCGCAATGGAGAGCAGGTAGATTTTGCGCTGGATGTCCTGAACGCCCCTGATGTAGCGATTGCCTTTCACCAGGAGAATCTCCGGCGGACAAGCGGCAGCGCAGCGAAAAACAGGAAGGCGGTAAAAGCGGTAATTACAGCCTGAGGGATCATGTTTGCCAGAAAGGAGTGATAAATCGCCGCATCTGCCGAAAAGAGAACTATCAGGAGCAGCGAGAGCAGGGCATCCAGAAGAGATGCCGTAAACACGGCAACAATCATCAGGTTCGCACTTTCAGCATAGATCTGGTCGGCAACTGCCTTCAGCAGCAGGTAAATCAGCAGCATGGTGATGCCGGCAAGCCCGAAATAGATGCCGCTGAAAGTACCGTGAACCAGTCCGAGAAGGTAGGCGAGGAGTCCGCCGCTAAAGGGATAATCTTCGCGCAGGGCGAGATAGGAGACGAGAATTATCATCAGGTTCGGCTTGAAGGGATCTTCAAGATAGGAGGGAAAGATAGTGAACTGCAGAATTAGTGCCGACACCAGCCAGAGAAAAAGTAGTACCGATCGTAACATCGGTTATCATTCCCACTCGATGGTTGCCGGGGGCTTGCTGGAGATGTCGTACACCACCCGGTTGACCCCCTTTACCTCGTTGATGATTCTGTTGCTGATCCGGGCCAGATCTTCAAAAGGGAGCTGGTACCAGCCGGCAGTCATGAAGTCCCTGGTCTCAACTGCCCGCAGGGCAACAACGTATTCGTACGTTCTGCCGTCACCCATGACACCGACACTTTTTACCGGGAGAAACACGGCAAATGCCTGGCTGATTTTGTCGTAATGACCGGCAGCATAGAGTTCTTCGATATAGATTGAGTCTGCATGCCGGAGGATGTCGGCATACTCTTTCTTCACTTCGCCAAGAATACGCACCCCGAGGCCCGGCCCGGGAAACGGGTGCCGCCAGACCATCTGGTGCGGCAGCCCAAGCTCCTCGCCGATGGCACGCACCTCATCCTTGAAAAGTTCCCGCAGCGGTTCCAGCAGCTGCAGTTTCATATACGCGGGGAGTCCGCCGACATTATGATGGCTCTTGATGCTGTGCGCCTTGCCTGTCTTTGCTCCGGCAGACTCGATGACATCAGGGTAGATCGTCCCCTGTGCCAGCCACCTGGCGTCGGCAATCCGCGTCGACTCCTCTTCGAATATTTCTACGAAGAGGTTGCCGATAATCTTGCGCTTTTTCTCCGGATCAGCCTCGCCGGCAAGAGCAGCAAGGAAGCGCCCCGCGGCATCGATGCGGATGACCTTGACCCCGAGATTGCCGGCAAAGGTTGCCATCACCTGATCGCCTTCGGCAAGGCGCAGCAGACCGTTGTCGACAAACACACAGGTAAGCTGGTCGCCAATGGCACGATGAATCAGCGCCGCAGCAACCGACGAGTCAACTCCACCGGAAAGACCGAGTATCACGGCATCCGTACCGACCTGACTTTTTATCCTGGCCACAGCATCTTCTATTATCTGCCCGGGCGTCCACCTGCCGCTGCAGCCGCATATCTTTCTGACAAAAGTATCAAGCAGCAGCTCGCCACGCGGCGTATGATTGACTTCGGGGTGAAACTGCACGCCGTAGAGAGCACGGCTGACATCCTGAATCGCACAGACAGGAGCATTGGCTGACGCAGCAACAGTTTCGAAGCCTGTCGGGATCCTCGCCACATGGTCCCCATGGCTCATCCAGACCGGGCTCTTCCCATTGACAAAAAAACCGTCGAAAAGAGCACCGGGAGCACCCTGGGCCAAGAGCTCGGCATGCCCGAACTCCCGCTTCCCTGCCGGAACCACTTCACCGCCGAAATGACGGCTCAGCAGCTGCATGCCGTAACAGATTCCCAGAACCGGCACACCAAGCTCGAACAGCTCCTCATCAACAGTCGGAGCACCCTCTTCATAAACCGACTTCGGGCCGCCGGAAAGGATGATGCCGTTCGGTTTGAAGGCGCGGATGGCGGCAAGGCTCATGTCAAACGGATGCAGCTCGCAATAAACGTGCGCCTCACGCACCCGCCGCGCAATCAGCTGGGTATATTGAGAGCCGAAATCCAGAATCAGGATTTTTTCGCTATGTATATCAGTCATTTAGATTCCTTGGGATCAGGGAATGGGGATCTGTGATCTGTAAAAGCATTCCCTGTTCCCTGTTCACCGCTGTTAGTTGTTGCCTACCCTGTAATTCGGCGCTTCCTTGGTAATCGTCACATCATGCACATGCGATTCCTTCAGACCCGCCCCGGTTATCTTGATAAAGCGGCCGTTATCC
>JAGFXN010000187.1 GCA_017861215.1 Deltaproteobacteria bacterium
CCATTCACCATTCACCATTCACCATTCACCTTTCACAGGTTTTTATGCCCTACGAACTATTTATAAGCCTTCGCTATCTCAAGGCGAAGCGCAAATCGGCATTCATCTCCATCATAACGCTGATTTCCACTGCCGGAGTCGCTCTGGGGGTGATGGCACTGATTATCGTGCTGGCCGTTATGACCGGTTTTGAGCTTGACCTGAAGGACAAAATCCTCGGGACAAATGCCCACATTGTTGTCCTGAAGAGCGGCGGGTCAATCGATGATTACAACTCGCTGCTGGAGAAACTCCGCAAGTACGAAGGGGTCGTTGCCGCAACTCCCTTTATCTACAACCAGGTAATGCTTGCTTCGGGCAAGAATGTTTCCGGTGTCGTGCTGAGAGGCGTTGATCCGGAAACGGATCTCAAAGTCACCAATCTGCATAAGGCGATGGTTGCCGGCAAGCTTACCGATCTGCTGCCGAAGCCCGTCGGTCCTCTGCTGAAAAACAGTGCAGAAGCGGAACTTCCCGGTCTCGTAATAGGCAAGGAGCTGGCCAGAAATCTGAATCTGTTTGTTGGTGACCGGGTCAACGTGATCTCGCCGCTGGGGAATATCACGCCGCTTGGCATGGTCCCCAAGATGAAAGGCTACAGGATTGCAGGAATATTCAACACCGGCATGTTCGAGTACGATTCAACCCTTGCCTATGTCTGGCTCAAGGATGCCCAGAATTTTCTCGGCATGGGAGATGCCGTTACCGGCATCCAGCTCAAGGTTGCCGATGTTTACGGTACTGCGGCGCTTGCAAAGAAGATCAACAGTGATCTGGGACTTTCCTACCATGCGCGGGACTGGATGCAGATGAACAAGAATATTCTCTTTGCCCTGAAGACAGAAAAAGTCGTTATGTTTATCATTTTGACCCTGATTGTACTTGTCGCCGCTTTCGGCATTGCTTCAACCCTGTTTATGCTGGTGATGGAGAAAACCCGTGACATTGCCATTCTGAAGTCCATGGGGGCAACCGGCAGGAGCATCATGAAGATATTCATCCTTGAAGGACTGATCATCGGCATATCCGGTACGGCAGCCGGAGTCTTGTCAGGGCTGCTGGTTGCCAAGAATCTTGAGGGGATAGTCGGTCTTGTGCAGCGCCTTACCGGTTTCGAACTTTTCAGCCGTGATGTTTATTACCTGGACAGATTTCCCTCGCACGTCGTTACCGCCGATGTCGTTATTATCTCGGTAACGGCTATTTTTATCTCTTTCATTGCCACGCTCTATCCGTCGTGGCAGGCATCCAGGCTGCTCCCTTCCGAGGCGCTTCGCTATGAGTGAAGCTTTACTCGATGTCAGGGATCTCTGTAAATCATACGGCAGCGGTGTGCAGAAAGTGGATGTGCTGAAAGGGATCTCCCTGACCATGGGAAAAGGCGAGACTGTTGCCCTGCTCGGTGCATCAGGTGCCGGCAAGAGCACGCTCATGCATATCATCGGCGCACTTGACCGGCCTACTTCCGGGAGTGTCAGCTATGCCGGAGAGGATGTCTTTGCCAAGAGCGAAAGTCAGTTGGCGCTGTTTCGCAACCTGGCTATCGGTTTCGTGTTCCAGTTTCATCATCTGCTCCCTGAATTCACCGCCCTGGAGAATGTCATGATGCCGGCGCTGATTAACGGCTCTTCACGCCATGACGCTTCGCTGCTCGCCAGATCAATACTGGCAGAGGTCGGGCTTGGACATCGTATCACCCACAAGCCGGGCGAACTCTCCGGCGGCGAGCAGCAGAGGGTTGCCGTAGCAAGGGCTCTGGTAATGCAGCCGCAACTGTTGCTGGCTGATGAACCAACCGGTAACCTTGATATGAAAACCAGCGACAGTATTCATCAACTGTTCGAGGAACTTCATGACAAACGGGGGCTTTCTCTGCTGGTGGTAACACACAACGAAAGGCTGGCGGCACGGACCATGAGACAGATACGAATGCTGGATGGAAGGATTCAGAGTTAAGCAATGACTTTGCCGTTTATCTCAAAACTTGCAGCCGCGGCTGTTCTGTTTACCCTGCTCTGCTGGTCACCGGCAGTTGCTGAACAGAATCAGATAGCCGAAGTTGTCGTGAAAGGCAACCGGCGTATCGAGTCATCCGCCATCTTGAATGCCATCAAGGTCAAGGCCGGTGACAGGATTCTTGAGGACAGGATAGATGAAGACGTCAAGGCGATATTTGCGCTCGGCTATTTCAGCGATGTACAGGCAGTGAAGGAAGTGCTCCCGCAAGGCATTCTACTGACCTATGCAGTTTCTGAAAAACCTGTGCTGCGTGATATTGCCTTTGAAGGGAACAAGGCTCTGAGCAGCGACAAGCTCAAGGAGGCCCTTGAGCTCAAGGTGAACACAATATTCTCTGCAAAAGAACTTTTGAAAAGTGTCAAGAAAATCAAGAAACTATATATGGACGAAGGCTATTCACAGGCGGAGATTGAACCGCTCAAGGCGCAGCTCTCCGCTCACGAATTACGTCTTACCCTCAAGGTCAGGGAAGGGGAAAAGACTCTTATTCGTGAGATCAGCTTTGAAGGCAATAATGCTTTTGCTGCCGGCAAACTGAAGGATCTTATGGAGACCAAGCAGGACTGGTGGCTTGCATGGTTGACAGGGGCCGGTGTATATAAAGAAGATGTGATGAAAAATGATGTGCTCCTGATAACCGAGCATTACATGAACAACGGCTACATTAATATCAAGGTTGCGGAGCCGAAAGTCGAGTTGACTGCCGATAAAAAGGCGCTGCTCGTTACCGTTACCTTGACCGAGGGGGAGAAATTCAGCGTCGGTAAGATTGATGTAAAAGGTGATCTGCTCGAAAGCAAGGAAGAGCTGCTGAGAAAAATAAAGATGAAAGCCGGCGATGTCTTCAGCAGAAACGCTTTGCGTCAGGAAATCAATGCTCTTACCGATTTGTATGCCGACAAGGGGTATGCATTTGCCAATGTCAATCCGCTCACTTCCATGAACAGCCAGGTCAGGCTGATAGACATAGTTTTTGATGTCGAGAAGGGCGAAAAAGTTTATATTGACAAAATATACATCGCCGGAAATGCCAAAACACGTGACAGAGTCATCAGGCGTGAGTTGCGTATAACCGAAGGTGAGCTGTACAGTGCAACAGGGATCAGGAAGAGCAAGCAGAATCTTATGAATCTGGGTTTCTTTGAAGAGGCGACGCTTGCCACTGCCAAAAGTACTGCTGACAACAAGTTGAATCTTGATGTCAATGTCAAGGAGAAAGCCACCGGAACTTTCAGTATAGGCGGCGGGTACAGCTCTCTTGACGGTTTTGTCGGCCAGGGCTCAATTCAGCAGTCGAATCTTTTTGGTTACGGATTGAAGACCAATGCCTCAGCTTCGCTTGGCGGAAAGTCGAGCACTTTTAGTCTCGGTGTTACCGATCCTAACTTCATGGATACAAAATGGTCGCTTGGCGGCGATGTCTACCGTACCGAGCGCGAGTATACAGATTATACAAAGAGAGCGACCGGTGGGGATATCAAGGCAGGGTATCAGTTGAGTGACACCTTGAGTACTTTCTTGCTGTATAAATATGAGACGGTCGATATTTCCAATGAGTCCCTGGCGCTACAGGAAACCATTCGTCTCAACCCCAATCTTGTCACGGTGCATGACGGCACGACAAGCTCAGTGACGGCAAGTATTTCGAGGAATACTACCGACTACCGTCTCGACCCGACATCAGGCATGACCAACAGCCTCTCTGTAGAATTTGCAGGGCTTGGCGGCACCAGCCATTTTCTCCGCTATATCGCCCAGTCAGCCCAGTTTGTCCCGGTCGGTTTCGGTACGGTGTTCATGATACGCGGCACATTCGGCAATATTCAGGAAATTGGTAAAGCAATCCCAACTGACGAGAAGTTTTATCTCGGCGGCATAAACACGTTACGAGGCTATAAAAGCAGAACGGTAAGCCCGTACGTCCTTGTTCCGCTGTACGATGAGGCAACCGGCGTCAAGACCGGCGATGACCATGCCTTTCTTGGCGGCGATACTGAAATTTTCTTTAATGCCGA
>JAGFXN010000026.1 GCA_017861215.1 Deltaproteobacteria bacterium
CAGAATATTGGTGATACCCAGCGCTGCCGCTCCCAGGAGTTCACTCTGCAGGGCAAGCCGGTTTCGGTCGCGACAGGTCAGCTGCAGGATTGGTTCAATTCCGGCTTGCAGCAGCAATGCGGATGCAGCCAGCGGGGATATCCGCATATTCGCACCCTGGTTGTCGGTAACGTTGATCGCGTCGACAGTTCCGGAGAGTGTTTTTGCATGGTGAACGAAGAGGGTACAGTCGCAGCCCTTGGGAGGGCAGACTTCGGCAGTGATGACAAAATCCCCGTGCGAGAGTTTCTGCTGCAGATGCGAAGGGTGTCTGCTCATTTGGGGAGCAGCAATTTGCCGGGTTTGGGGATCCTGGCGTAGTTTTTCGGGGGGACTGTTGCTGTCAGATTGCTGCTGGTGCCGGACTCCAGCATTCTGGCAAATATCTCTGCCCAGGCGCACTCCGCTTCGCTATCGACCTCACAGTGCCCCGCATCCATGCCGCCGCAGGGGCCGTTGAGAAGTCCTTTTGGACAGGCGGTGACCGGGCAGATTCCGGCAGTTTCAGTCAGGATGCATTCACCGCAGAGAGAGCATTTCTGCTCGAATTGGCCGAAGCGGCGGATATTGCCGAGAAACATGCTGTCGAGCGCGGCAACGGTTTTTTTGGGAGTTGCGGCAGAGACCGACTGGATCCCGGCACCGCATGCCATGACAAGCAGTGCGTCAGCATCATCCACCAGCTGCTGTCTGCTGCGCAGGTCACGGCTGACCCGCAGCATGTGACATGCTTCATCAATGATTATCGAGCCGGTGACGCTCTTCCCTGCGGCAATCAGGGCCTCCTGCATCTGCCAGACCTCTTCTTCCCCGCCTGATTTGCAGACAGTCGCACACTTGGCGCAGCCGACAAGAAAGACCGAGCTGCTCTTGTCGAGTGCCGTCAGGATGTCTGCGAACGGTTTTTGCTGGCTGATGATCATGAATAATCCGGAAAAAACTCGAAAATCGGGATCAGGGATCAGGGAACGGTAAAAAACAAGGGGCCTTTACGGATCCCCGGTCCCGGTTCCCTGATCACCGCCTCTTGGCCGATTCCACGGTGTTGTACAGCAGCATGGTGATGGTCATCGGCCCGACCCCGCCGGGGACAGGGGTGATGGCGCTGGCACGGGCTGCGGCCGCCGCGAACTCGACATCGCCGACCAGTTTCTTCTCGCCGACACGATTAACGCCGACGTCGATAACCACAGCCCCTTCCTTAATCCAGTCACCTTTGATCATTTCCGGAACACCTACGGCGGCGATGACAACATCGGCAGACCTGACGACATCGGCAAGGTTTTTCGTCCTGGAATGACAGATGGTGACGGTTGCATGCTGCTGCAGACACATCATGGCGACCGGCTTGCCGACGATGTTCGAGCGGCCGACGACAACGACGCTTTTGCCGGCAAGATCAAAACCGATCTCCTTCAGCATGACCATGACGCCGTAGGGTGTGCAGGGCTGAAAAGTCGGTTTGCCGACCATGAGGCGACCGACATTGTAGGGGTGAAAGCCGTCAACGTCCTTGTCCGGCGAGATTGCTTCCAGAACCTTCTCGGTGTTGATCTGTTTCGGCAGGGGGAGCTGTACCAGAATGCCGTGAATTTTGGGGTCGGCGTTCAGTTTGGCAATGAGTGCCAGGAGTTCGGCTTCAGAGGTTTCAACAGAAAGCTTGTGTTCGGCAGAGAAAATGCCGACGTCAGTACAGGCTTTCTCCTTCATGCTGACATAGACTTTGCTGGCCGGGTCTTCACCGACAAGAACCACTGCCAGCCCCGGGATTACCCCTCTTGCCTTCAGCCCGACCACTGCAGCGGTGAGCTCGTTCCGAATTTTTGCAGCAATAGCCTTGCCGTCGATAATGGTCGCCATCTTTGGCCTCCCGGATCAGTTTAGAGGAACATCATGCAGCCGCTGAAGGACAGCCGGCACAGCCGCCGCCTGATGCGGCCGCAGGGCAGGCCGCCGGTGCTTCACTTTTGCCGGGGCTGCCATAACTTTCTTTATACCAGCCGCCACCCTTGAGGGTGAAGGAAGCGGCTGAGATCAGCTTGGTCACTGCTCCGCCGCAGTCAGGACAGTCTGTTGCCGGCGGATCGGAAAATTTCTGACGGAGCTCGAAATGTTTGTCACACGCTTCACATCTGTACTCGTACATCGGCATTTCTGAAAACCTCACAAACTGGATTTTAACTGCATGAATTTTAAATATAATGATTAATAGCAGGTTTTGTCAATGTTCCGGGTATTTTCAGAGCAGGTCTGCCAGCAGCGCAGCAGCTTCCTGCGGTGTGGTCCCTGAAATCTGGAGCCTTTTGTGGCGGGATTTCTGCCCGGAGATGATGGTGACGTTGGACTTGGCAGTCTTGAAGGTCTTTGCGAAAAATTCCGTGCAGAGACGGTTGGCAGCATCATCAACCGGCGGCGAGGTCACCCTGACTCTCAGCTCATCGCCCTGGACGCCGCAGAGCTCCGTCTTTGATGCACGGGGCTGCAGATGCAGTCTGATAATGGCGGCGCCAGAAGTGCCGCTGATCAGCCCTTCGGGAAAGCCGGTGCTCATTCTTCCAGGGTCAGCATCTTCAGGTGCGCTTCCAGCACGGACTTCAGGTTTGTCTCCAGCTGCAGTTTCAGCCGCCTGACCTCATGAATCTGACTGTTCAGCTGCAGCAGCCGGTTTTCTGCCTCGGCAACGATCCGTTCACCCCGCAGTTCTGCTTCGGAGACGACAAGCTTGGCCTCTTTCTGGGCATTGGCCTTCATCTCTTCCGTAACTTTCTGGGCGGCCAGCATGGTGTCGCGCAGGGTCACCTCGCGCTGCGACAGCTCTTCCAGATGCAGGGCGACCTTTCTGGCCTGCTCTTTGAGTTCGGTATTCTCACGGATGAGCGACTCCATTTCTGCTGCCACCATCTGCAGAAAGGCATCGACATCGTGCGGATCGAGCCCGCCGAGCATCTTCCCCTTAAACTGCTGCTGCTGGATATCGAGGGGGGTAATATTCATCAGATGGCTCCCGTTTTCAGTCTGTAGCCTATTTCAGCGATGCTCCTGACGATGAAGTTCTGCAGGAAGTAGATGGCAAGAATGACGGCGAGCGGCGAGAGGTCAATCCCCCCCATGTTCGGCATCCGGCTGCGGATTCTGTCCAGTACCGGATCCGTGGCCCGGCGGAGAAAACGTACAATCGGGTTGTAAGGATCAGGATTCACCCAGGAGAGGAGCGCACTGCCGATGATCATGTACATATAGAGAGTGAGGAGCATGTCGGCTATCTTTGCGACGGAAATAAGCAGATTGCCAATGATGAACATCCGGACTCCCGATTAATCTTTGATTGATCATATATACAGTAGCTGCCGGCTGGAGTCAAGAAGGGTCGGCAGTCAGGGGGCGGGGGGTGTTGCCCCCTTCTTTTTATTCATGCGCGTGGACATATGCCGCCATTGTCTCTGCCATGAGCCTGGCATCGCTTCTATCGTTATTCAACAGCAGATGGAAGTAATTTATATTGTTGATGTCCCGGTCGAGAAAGTCGCGGACGAATTTTTCCCGCGCCTTCTGCCGCCTCTCGATCATGGCAGCAGCCTCTGCCGGGCTCACTTTTGTCCTCACTGCTATGGAGTTGATCTTGAACTCCTGCGAACCGAATATCCGGAAATGGATGCAGTTCAGCATCGACTGGGTCACGATTGCTCCGCCCATGCCGACAATGATGGCATTGCCGCCGTCGGCTATGGCAACTATCTTGCGGGCGAGAAGCTGAAAATGGTCCCGCTCGTTTTTCCAGGTGCTTGAAAGCGATGAGAGCATATCGTCGAGCCAGCGGGGGCGCTGGCCGAGGTTATGCAGTACTTCCGCCTCAAGGTCATGGTTCTTCGCGACTTCGTCAACCAGGGTTCTGTCAATCAGCGCCCAGCTCTCCCCGCCGCTCTCTTCAAGAATTGCTTTCAGCTTTTCCGCAGCAGGATAGGCTTCACAGCCGAATTCTCTGGATATGGTGATGGTCTTTCTGATAATTTTCCTGTCGTGAAGCTCGCCCTCAGCTTTTGCGCGGCGGGTCACTTCGATAAACCCTGCCAGTCTGTTTTCGATCGATGGTACCAGCAGTTTTTCGCTCATCCTCATTCTCCCTGGGCTCTGCTTTTTATGGCCATAGTTGTATTATGCCCGGCATTTGCCATTGGTCAAGCTGTCTGACGCCTTGCAGATTGCCTTTGGCGCATAAAGAGGTATAATGCACGGCAGTGCAGGGGGAAGAGCAGTGATCATCGGTACCGGAATTGACATCGCGGAAATAGCCCGTTTCGAACGCTTTGTGCGGGAGAACAACCTGCCGCTGCTGCAGAGGCTCTTTACTCCTCGTGAATACGCCTACTGCTCTGCCCGCAGGCTCTCCGCCCAGCATTTTGCGCTCCGTTTCGCGGCAAAGGAGTCTTTTCTGAAGGCTCTCGGCACCGGGTTGCGTGACGGCATCAACTGGCTCGATATCGAAGTGGTCAATGATGACCTGGGGAAGCCTGCGCTGGAGCTGTCCGGTAAGGCAGCCCAGTTTTTTCTCGCCAAAGGCGGGGGGAGGTGTCACCTGTCGCTCTCTCATGATGCCGGCTGCGCGATTGCCATGGTTGTGCTGGAGGAGAGATGAAAGCGGTTACCGCTGAAGTCATGCAGCAGCTGGATCGTCGCACCATCGAAGAGTATGGCGTACCCGGCCTTGAACTGATGGAGCGGGCCGGCGCCAATGCCGCCGCCATTATTCAAGAACGTTTTGGTGCTGTTGCCGACCCTTCTGCCTTGATCCTGGCGGGTAAAGGGAACAATGGCGGCGACGGCCTGGTGATTGCCAGGATACTGGCTTCGCAGGGGTGGCGGGCCGAGGTGATCCTTTTTGCCGCTCCGGCTGCTCTTGCCGGTGATGCCAGGGTGAACTATGACCGGCTTCCGCCGGCGGTGACGATAACATCCGCTGACAGCGCCATTATGGACAGGCTGACGGACTGCTGTGGCGGCTTCACCGTTCTGGTGGACGCGCTCTGCGGTACCGGCCTGACAAGCGGCCTGGCAGGGCCTTTTGCCGGGGCGGCTGTCAGCATGAACGCTGCCGGCAGACCGGTTGTCGCTGTCGACATCCCTTCCGGGGTTGACGCCTCCACTGGCAAAGTACCCGGTGCAGCGGTCAAGGCCGCACTGACAATAACTTTCGGAGCTGCCAAGCTGGGCCACCTCCTCTATCCCGGCGCAGCGTATGCCGGTGCACTGGTTGTTACCGACATCGGCATACCTGCTGCACTACTTGCCGCCGCTCCCGGAGTCACCTATCTGGACGAGGACCATGCCGCATCCCTGCTGCAGACGCGCAGCAGAACCGCTCACAAGGGGAGTAACGGCCATGCCCTGATCGTGGCCGGGTCGACCGGGAAGAGCGGCGCAGCAGCAATGGCAGCCAACAGTGCCATGAGGAGCGGTGCCGGCCTGGTGACACTGGCGGTGCCTAAAGGGCTGCATGCAATCCTTGAGCTGAAAACCACCGAGGCAATGACCGTACCGCTTGCAGACTGTCCGGCAGGCTCCATCGGTGCTGATGCCCTTGAGGAGATCCTGTCACTTGCCAGCGGCAAGAACGTCATGGCTGTGGGGCCCGGCATCGGCACCGCTGCCGAGACCGCCTCTGTTGTCAGGAGCATCGTCGCGGCTGCGGCACTCCCCCTGGTCATCGATGCCGACGGGCTGAATGCCCTTGCCGCCGACCCGGCAGGTCTCGCCGCATCAGAGGCGCCCTTTATCATCCTGACCCCGCATCCTGGCGAGATGGCGCGGCTGGCAGGGGTGACCACGGCGGAAGTGGAGAGCGATCGGCTCGCAACAGCGCGCACGTTCTCGGCTGCCCATACTGTTTACCTGGTGCTGAAGGGGGCGCGGACCGTCATCGCCGCCCCTGACGGGAGAATCGCCATTAACGGCAGCGGCAACCCGGGGATGGCTTCGGGGGGCTCCGGAGACGTCCTCACCGGGATTATTACCGCTCTGGTGGCACAGGGCTATGAACCTTTTGCCGCCTGCTGTCTCGGTGTGTTCATCCACGGCCTTGCCGCTGATCTGGCAGCAGCTGAAAAGGGTGAGATCGGGTTGATTGCCACGGATATTCAGGAGATGCTCCCGTATGCGTTCAAGAGGTTGATGCTGATCGGAGTGAGGTAATAGTGGATTTCAAGAGTGTCACATCCAGGCTCCTTACAGCGTTTGCAGCGGAGCAGGTGAGTTATGCACTGATCGGCGGTTTTGCCGTGAGCCTCTGGGGACACCCACGAGCTACTGTTGACATGGATTTTCTTGTCAGGCAGAGCGACATGGTCAAAGTCCGGCGGATTGTCGAGGGCATGGGATACCGCTGTATCCATGTGTCTGATAATGTCAGCCAGTTTGCATCAGCCGACAAACTCAAAGGAAAGCTCGATTTTCTCCACGCCTTTCGTCCAGCTTCCTTGTCAATGCTGGAGCGTGCGGCACTCAAATCAATCTTTGACGGTGCGCAGCATATTCCGGTCGTTCTGCCGGAAGACCTGATCGGACTCAAGGTTCAAGCTATCTGCAACGATCCTTCCCGTACCTCACTGGATATGTCCGACATCGAAGCTTTGGTGAAGATATTCGGGAGTTCTCTGGACTGGAGCAGGATTGAAGAGTATTTAAAGCTTTTCGGCATGGAAGAAAAACTGGGAAATTTGAAGGAACATTACGATGAAGCCTGATTATAAGAAGGGTGTACTGTTGTTGGGGCAGGATGCTGTGTCTCTGACTGATGATTGCCGACGTATGCGGGAAGTATTGCTTCTGGAACGGCCCACAGCCGATGAGGTGCTGGCATTTCTTGACGGCTACAATGCGTTCATCAATCATGCGTCCCGGCCTTTCTTGCCAATGCGGGAAACAAAAATGCTACTGTGAAATTATCATTCCACTGAAAGGAGTACCTACATGCTCAAAGTAAAGGATATAATGACGAAAGATGTGATTACCGTGACCATGGAGACTACCGTACTTGAACTGGCAAGAATATTTGCGGAAAAACATATATCGAGTCTGCCCGTGGTTGATGATGCCGGCAGTCTTGCCGGGATAGTCACCGAGACCGATCTGGTGGAGCGGGACAAAAGCCTGCATATTCCGACGGTAATCTCCATCTTCGACTGGGTCATCTATCTGGAGAGTGATAAAAAGTTCGAAAAGGAACTGAAGAAAATGACCGGCAAGAGGGTAGCGGACATCTATTCAACAGATGTTGTGACCGTCTCTCCCGATGATACTGTCGCCAAGGTTGCCGATATTATGAGCAGCCGGCGGGTAAACGCCCTGCCGGTTGTCGAGGCCGGGAAGGTTATTGGTATTGTTGCCCGGATAGATCTGATCAGGGCGATGATCTGACATGCAGGTTTTCGTTTCCGGTTCTCCGGAACAGACCGAGTCTTTGGGCATGGCGCTGGCCGGCCTGCTGCAACCGGGGGATTTTATCGCTCTTCACGGTGAGCTCGGCGCCGGGAAGACGCGATTTGCGCAAGGCGTTGCTTATGGTCTGGGGGTTTCACGGGAGACCCCTGTCACCAGCCCTACCTATACACTTCTTAACATCTATCCGGCAAGGGTGCCCCTGTACCACTTTGACCTGTACCGGTTGAATTCAGATGCTGACGCGTACGATGCCGGCTTTGACGAATATTTTTTCGGCGCCGGTGTTTCCCTGGTAGAGTGGCCGCAGCGCCTGGTCAGCCTGCTGCCGGCAAACCGCCTGGAGATTTATTTCTCGTATCTGGATGATACCGTCAGGAAAATTGCATTCCATCCTTTTGGCGACAGATTCAATCACCTGATTGCTTCCTTGCCGGCGGCTCCGGAAAATTTCTGAAATCTGCAAATTTGTTTTGACCAACCGCTCCTTTCTTGTTAAAAAAGCTAATTCTATTGCGTAAATAACGGCTCGGTATATCGGCCTACTAAACTGAGGAGGAGAAGCTGATGGCTTTGGTGGTTCAAAAGTACGGCGGTACCTCGATGGGCAGCATTGAGAGGATCAAGAACGTTGCCACGAGAGTGGCAAGGGGCTTTGACGAAGGCAATGAGATGGTTGTTGTTGTTTCCGCCATGTCCGGCGAAACCAACAAACTTGTGGCGCTCGCTAACGAAACCTGCGAATTCCCCGACCTGCGCGAGTACGATGTCCTGGTTGCTGCCGGCGAGCAGGTCTCCATTGCCCTGCTGGCAATGACCCTGATCGGTATGGGGTACAAGGCGAAGTCATATCATGGCTGGCAAGTGCCGATCATCACTGACAGCGTCAGCAGCAAGGCGCGCATTGAAGAGATCCCTGATGACAAGGTTCGTGCCGACCTCAAGGATGGTGTCATCGTCATTGTTGCCGGTTTTCAGGGGATTGACCGTCAGGGAAATGTTACGACACTCGGCCGCGGCGGCTCGGATACTTCTGCCGTTGCCATGGCTGCCGCCCTGAAGGCTGATGTATGCGAAATCTACACTGACGTAGACGGCGTCTATACGACTGATCCCAATATCTGTGCCGATGCCCGCAAGGTGGACAAGATATCCTACGAAGAGATGCTCGAACTGGCGAGCCTGGGCGCCAAGGTGCTGCAGATCCGTTCGGTTGAGTTTGCCAAGAAATACAACGTGGACATTCATGTCCGCTCAAGTTTCAATGACAATCAGGGTACAATGGTTACCAAGGAGGATAAGGAGATGGAAGCAGTTCTCGTTTCAGGTATTGCGTATGACAAGAATGAGGCAAAGATTGCCGTTATGCATGTGCCCGACAAGCCGGGGATTGCCGCCAAGCTGCTGACTCCGCTTTCCGATGCCAATATATCGGTCGACATGATAGTGCAGAATGTCAGCCAGTCCGGGGCAACCGATTTCACCTTCACGGTTACCAAGGCGGATTTCAAGAAGGCGCTGCAGATTACCGGCGAGGCTGCCAAAGGGGTCGAGGCGAAGGGCGTGATCTCCGATGAGAATATCAGCAAGATTTCCGTTGTCGGCGTAGGGATGAGGAGTCATGCCGGGGTTGCCACCAAGATGTTCCAGGCGCTTGCTGCCGAAGGGATCAACATCCAGATGATCTCGACCTCCGAAATCAAGGTCTCTGTTGTCATTGATGCCAAGTATACCGAACTTGCCGTCCGCGTTCTGCATGATGCTTTCGGGATGTCGGGAAAATAGTCTCAATAACCGGGGAAGGTGACCTATGAGTCTTGTAAAGCTGTATGATACAACCCTTCGTGATGGCACTCAGTCAGAAGACATTGCTTTTCTGCTTGAAGACAAGATACGGATTGCCCACCGCCTTGATGAGTCTGGTATCCACTATATCGAGGGTGGTTGGCCCGGCAGCAATCCCAAGGACGTTGCTTTTTTCAAGGAGATCAAAAAAGAAAAGCTGCACCAGGCAAAAATTGCCGCTTTCGGCTCTACCCGTCGCGCCAAGGTCACTCCTGACAAGGATCAGAACATAAAGCTTCTGGTGCAGGCAGAGCCTGATGCCATCACGATCTTTGGCAAAACCTGGGATTTTCATGTGCATGAAGCCCTCCGGATATCGCTTGAGGAGAATCTTGAATTGATTCATGACTCACTTGTCTATCTGAAGGCCCGCGCTCCGGAAGTGATCTACGATGCCGAGCACTTTTTTGACGGCTTCAAGGCGAATCCGGAGTACGCCCTCAAGACGCTGAAGGCTGCCGAAGCAGCGAAGGTAGACTGCATAGCCCTGTGCGATACCAACGGCGGGAACCTGCCGTTCGTCATTGCTGACATAATCAAGCAGGTACAGAAGCATATCAAGACGCCGCTCGGCATTCATACCCATAACGACGGCGAGTGCGCGGTTGCCAACTCGCTGGTGGCGGTCGAGAACGGCATAGTGCAGGTCCAGGGGACCATCAACGGTTTTGGCGAAAGGTGCGGGAACGCCAACCTCTGCTCGATTATTCCGGCGCTCAGGCTGAAGATGAATAGAGAGTGCATCAGTGACGAGCAGTTGCGAAAGCTCAGGGATCTGTCACGCTTTGTCTACGAGCTTGCCAATTTTGCCCCGCCCAAGCATCAGGCGTACGTCGGCAATGCCGCCTTTGCCCACAAAGGCGGGGTCCATGTCAGCGCGATTCAGCGCCATCCCGAGACATACGAGCATATCAGGCCCGAGCTGGTGGGTAACTCCACCCGGATACTCATCTCTGACCTCTCCGGCAGGGCAAACATTCTTGCCAAGGCCGAAGAGTTCAATATCAATCTTGACAGCAAGGACCCGGTGACCCTGGATATCCTCGACAATATCAAGGAGATGGAGAATCGCGGCTATCAGTTTGAAGGAGCAGAGGCCTCTTTCGAGCTGATGATGAAGCGGGCGCTCGGGACGCACCGCAAGTTCTTCTCGGTAACGGCTTTCCGGGTGATCGATGAAAAGCGGCATGAGGACAAGCAGCCGATCTCCGAGGCTACCGTCATGGTGCGCGTCGGCGGGAAAATGGAGCATACCGCAGCTGAAGGCAATGGCCCGGTCAATGCGCTGGACAATGCGCTGCGCAAGGCTCTGGAAAAGTTCTATCCGAAGCTGAAAGAGGTCAAGCTGCTTGACTACAAGGTACGTGTTCTCCCGGCCGGTCAGGGGACGGCTTCTGCCATCCGCGTGCTTATAGAGTCCGGCGACAAGGAAAGCCGCTGGGGGACAGTAGGGGTTTCAGACAATATCATCGAGGCCTCCTACCAGGCACT
>JAGFXN010000188.1 GCA_017861215.1 Deltaproteobacteria bacterium
ATAGATTGCACCGCGAGCCATAAAATGGTATATGTATACGGCGTCTGAACCACAGGGACACCCCCTGTGGTTTTTTTGTGGGCGCAAATGAGAGTGTCAGCCAATGAATCCTGCAGCAGTAGCAGCACGCCACCTGAAATCCCGCAGACACAAGAACCCTGACCCCCCTGGCAGCGACCAGGCATGTTGCGGCTTGATAACGTCCCACCACGGCGTTGAGGTCGAGGTTGTCTTTGCCACCGGCAAGCGCCGCATGGTGCGGGTCAAGCGGAGTTCCGGCCATGTGGTCGGCGACGAAGTGGAAGTCAGGGGCGAGGTGCTGCGGCGGCTGCCCCGCCGGACAGAGTTGCGGCGGGGTGATGCCCGGGGCGGCATCCATCTGGTCGCGGCCAACCTGGATGTCCTCGGCATCGTGGTGGCGCTCCACTCGCCGGCCGGATTCATCGACCGGGCCATTGTTGCCGCCCGGGTGGCGCAGCTGCAGCCCTTTGTGGTGGTCAACAAGTGTGACCTGGACGACACCGCCGCACTGCTCGCCAACCTGCAGCGGATTTATGGCGGCTCGGTTCCCGTATTTGCCCTCAGCGCCGCCAGCCTGACCGGCCTGGCACCGCTGCAGGCTTTTCTGAATGCGGGGCGCCGGGGAGTGTTTGTCGGTTCCAGCGGCGTCGGTAAGAGCTCGCTGTTGAACGCCCTCTGCCCGACGATCGATCTCAGGGTGGGGACGGTCAGCGCCGGCAACAGTCAGGGGCGGCACACGACCACCGTCTCCTCGCTGCATGCGCTGCCCGGCGGTGGTGAACTGGTCGACACTCCCGGCTTCAGGGATTTCGGCCTGGTGGAGATCCTGGTGGAGGAGCTGGCAAGCCACTTCCCCGGCTTTGAAGACCATGGTGAGGTGAACTGCCGCTTCCGCAACTGCCGCCACCGGACCGAACCGGGCTGCGCGGTCATCGATCTGCTGGCACAGGGGCAGATCCCGGCCGACCGTTACACCCTCTATCTGGAACTGCTGGCAGAGATCGAGACTGGGCAGGGCGAAGCCCGCAGCCGGGGCTGGAAAAACTGACCGGGTTCAGGAGACAGTCTCATTCACGCACAAGGCGGCCAATCGGCCGCCTTTTTTATCGGGCAGCAACCGGTCGTTGTCAGCCTCTGCAGCGCCGCGGCTTGCGCTGCCAGTTGGCGGGAATCCGCCGGGTTTTTCGCAGCGAAGCAACAGCGGCACTCTCCCCGGAGACCCCCGGGAGACAGCTGCGCGACATCAGGAAGCCATCCCTGAGCTAGCGCCCGCTCACGGCCAGCAGCAGCACTACAAAAGCCGAAGTAATAAAAGTCAGCAGCAGCGCCAGAATAAAGGCGATCCGGATCACCGCCCCTTCTTCGCCGATCTTGTCGATCGAGGCAGCGGCATTCTGCAGCTTGGCCGGCGAAACCACGCTGGCAAGCCCGCCGCCGAAGGCCAGCCCGGCTGTGACGATGAGCAGCCCGTCCAGTGACAGATGCAGGTTTTGGGCAGTGGCCATGGTGTACTTGGCGAACATGGCAATAGTCGAGGCCTCGCTGCCGGTCAGGAAGCCGCCGAACAGGCCGATGAAGGCCACCACCTGGCCGTACCCCCCCTGGAACAGCTCGGCCGAGTTGTCGGCCAGCACCTTGACCATGCTCGGCACGGCAAACTGCCGGGTTGACATGTCGTAGCCCGACATGTTCATGATCTCGCCGATGGCAAAGAAGATAGCGGCGGCAAAGACCGGTCGGGGCGCCCGCTTCAGCCAGACGGCCGCTGCCTCCCGGAGCTGCCCGCGCGTAGGGCGCAGAAAGGGGAGCGCCAGCAGGGTGCTGACCAGTATCCAGGTATAGGCCTGCCAGAGGGCGCGGGTGTCCAGCGGTTTGCCGTCGGCGGTGAGACCGGGGACCGGCAGTTTCATGGTCCGGTAGAGCCAGGTGAACAGATCCTGGGGAACATTCAGGATCAGGATCAGCACCACCAGCAGGGTCCAGGGCATGACCGCCCGCCAGAGGGGGTAGTCCCCGGCCAGGGCCAGCTCCTCGGGGGTCAGGTGGCGTTGATCGATGACCGGCTTGCCGGTGATGACCAGATAGAGGCTCATGGTCAGGATGACGGCGATACCGCAGAACACACCGGTCAGTACCACGAGGTTGTCGTAGCGGTTGGTAAAGGAGGAAACAACGCCGATCACCCCGCCGGTGAGCAGGCAGGGGAGCCAGCCCGTGCGAATGGCCGTCCAGCGGCCGACGATCCAGAGCATGCAGAAACCGATCAGGGTGGAGACCACCGGCAGGAACATGAAAAAGACCATTCCTGCCTGGTGCAGGGTGATTTCATGCCCCTTGCCGAGGAAATTGTTGGCAATATCGACGAAAACGACAATCGGCGCGCCGAGCAGGGCGTAGGTGCAGAGGGAATCATAGCCGATAGCGGGCAGGGCGATAGCCACGTAGGTGGAGTAGCCCATGGCGACCAGGATCGGCGGCAGGATGGAGACCGGCGTGGCCCCCACCGCTACCATCAGGGTGCCGAAGCCGATGTTGATCATCATGATCTGCACGGCGCGGTTCTCGCTGGCAATGGTCTTGATGAAAATGGTGATCCGTCGCAGCGCCCCGGTTTTCTCCATGATCGCCATCTGCAGAAGCGACGTGGCGACGATCAGCGACACGGAAAAGGAGCGGATCAGCCCGGCCGCCGTGGAGCGCAGAATCACCTCGGCGGAGGTCTGGAACCCGAACCAGGCCACCAGTGAGATCACCAGCCAGCCAATGATGCCGCTGATGTCGGCGGCCTTGCGAAAGAGCAGCAGGAGGGTGAGAATAACGGCAATGGGCAGCAGGGTCAGCAGCAGGGGGAACATGACGACAGCACTCCTTGATGATACAGCGTGGCTGTCCGACCGGGAGAAATTATTGGTTGGCCGGGCGATACATCATAAGCAACAGAGCGGCATCACGCCAGCACAAATCGATGGTCTGCGGCGGCGTTCGCCGTCAGCCCGCCGCCGGCAGTGGCGTCAGTTCTCCTGGTGAGGGGCCGCTATCATCGGCCCGCCCCCTGCCCAGTAACCTCCCGACCGCTCCTGGAGCAGCCCTTCGCGCTCAAGCGTCGCAAGCACCGCCCGCACCCGCGCCTCATCCTTTGCACTGCGCAGTACGATCTCCGCAGCCGGCAGCCCCGGCGCTGCCAGCAGCAGCTTGAGAACCTGCCCCCTGATCTCCCGGTTCGAGCCGCGAAAAGGTGTCTGGCGGCTCTGCTGACAACTGCGGCGTGACGGGTTGGGAATGTTTTTCTTCAGCATGGCGCCATAATCCATCAGGGCATTGTACCAGTCGCGGATATTGCTCCGATCCATGGTTCGCTCGACCAGCGGCAGAATCTCGCTGTCGGCGACAGCGGTGCGGTCGCTGAAAAATAAGTGAATGAAGACACTGCGGATGTTGGTCTCGATAAACGGGGTAGGGTGGCCAAAGGCGAAGGCGGCAATAGCGCCGGCAGTGTACTTGCCGATGCCGGGGAGAAGCTCCAGAGCGGCGGGAGCGGTCGGGACGCTGCCGCCGTGCTGCGCCAGAATCTCTGCCGCGGCCTGCTGCAGCATCATGCCGCGGCGGTTGTAGCCGAGCCCCTGCCAAAGGGCGAGCACCTCGGCGAGCGGGGCATGCGCCAGCGCCGCCACTGTCGGGAAACGGGCCAGGAACGCTTCATACCTGGGGAGCACGCGCTCCACCCGGGTCTGCTGCAGCATGACCTCGGCAACCATGATGGCATAGGGGTCGGTGGTGCTGCGCCACGGCAGGGGCCGCGGATTTTCCTGGAAATGCCGGTAGATGATCTTCTGGAATGTCCTTGTCTCCATGATGGCATTCTAGCAAGTTCTCCGCATTCCCGGCAAGGAGTCATCAGCAGATCATGAAACCGGTCTCGCCGCTCTTGCCGACGGGGGAGGTCAATGAACAGTCTGCTTCATGCCAAGGTGGCCATTCGGCCGCCTGTGCCGTTGCGGCACGGCCGGGTGTCCTGTTTTCCGGGCATGGCACAGTAGCAAAAAAGCCCC
>JAGFXN010000027.1 GCA_017861215.1 Deltaproteobacteria bacterium
CATGCTCCTGGGCGATCTTCGAGATCTCCAGATGATCCCTGATGATGTAGCTCTGCCCCTCCAGCGTGAATGTCCAGGTGCCGTCGCCGTTGTCGCGGCAGCTCTCAATCAGGGTTTCGAAAAGTGCGGTCTTGACCATATTGAATCACCTTTAGCCTCTTCTTTTCAGGCAGTACAGGTTAGTAACGGGCATGAGCGTGACCGGCGCGGAGTCATTGTCCGCTGGTCAATTGCAACCAGTTTGTATCGGCCTTTTTGATGTTGCCGGGAATATCTCTGCTCCATTTTTCATACGCTGCCATGCTGCAGTTCAGGTAAAGCTTCCCGTTAACGATCTTCCATACTTCTGGATCGGTAACCGCTTTGCGCGCCTCCGTCATGGCCCAGGCACAATAACCGTCATATTGCGGGGCATATTTCTCGGGACTGGTCGCAAATAGATCCCTGTTCTCTCTGGTCAGGAAATGCCAGGTCAGGTTATGCCACTGGAAGGTAAATGCCTCGTTGCCTTTGAGGGCCTTACCGGACTGGAAATATGCGACGGTATCATACCCCTTGATGGCTGCATCCGCCGCCGGTGACATCTCGGCGGCAATAGCGCCGAATCCATGCAGCAGTAGTACTGCACACAAGAAAAACATTGGCATCTTTTTGGTGAAGTTTGGTGCTTTCATATCCGTCTGCCTCCCAGTATCTATTTCCCAGGGTCGTGGGTGCTGTGCTGCTATAGACCTGCCCCCTCTATTAGCCCATCTATTACTCCTTGCGTCGCTCCTGCAACATCTTGGCAATCTCCTCTTCGCCGAGGGGGGCCTGCCGCTTCACCCGCAAGCTCTCAGCCAGTTCCCGAGCAAAATCCCGCTGCAGGTAAACGTTGATCGCTGCCGTCAGGAGCATGGCAATGATCGCGCCGAGCATGGCCAAAGCCATGTCCTTGTGGGCGTCCCACACATCCCCCTGAGTCCCCAGGTATGCCACCCCGAGGTCGCCACCGAACAGTTCCGCCGCCCCCCATTCGAATAACTCGAAGAGCATGGACGTAGCCATCGTCACGTCAAGGGGCAGGTAATAGCCCCACACACCGCGTACGTCCGCCACCCTCAGGAAGACCTCACGGATCGGATAGGCGAGAAGAAAGCCGAAGGAGAAGTGAGCGAGCCGGTCGAAGTGGTTGCGTTCAAGACCAAGGAATCCGTTGAGGGTGGAACCGGTCATGCTGCTGAACCACGCATCATAGGGGACCTTGGCGTATGTGTAGTGGGCGCCTACCTCATGGAGGCAGAGAAAAATGAAGATGGCTGTGTAGGAAATGCGCGAGAGGGGGAACTTCTTCCGGGACAGAACCAGCACCGGCACGATGAAGATGACGAGGACGTTCTCCAACGCCCAGTCCTTGCGGTCGAGAGGTGCTATGGCGAGGGCCGCCCAGACCAGCAGAAAAAGCGCACCGAGCACCAGGAACCAGCGGCGGGTTTTCTCTCCAACCTCCATGGTGCCAGCAGCTGCAATAGTGCATTCTTCTGCTCATTCTGGTTCCTCCGTCCCTGGTTCCCGGGATTTCCCTTGATTGCAGGTCTGGTTTCTATCTGGTACAGGTGTATTGATTTGGTTTTGAATATTATCATCATTCATATTTGTTTTGTCGTCGTACGGGGCTGAGGGTGTGCGGGCTGCACCGCACTACCCGATTGGACACTTTCTTTATGTGTAAATAAAAGGAAAGGCTATTTCCTGAATATTTTCAAAAATAGCCTCTCTTCTTTTCGTGTCCGCACTCATCATTTCCTAATCGGCTGATTCATTCAGCCGCAATAGTCGATGCCCTTCAAAAACGGTAAGTATTTCAATTCGATCACCATTCAAACGGTAGACAATGCGATATCCTCGGTAAATGAGCTCTCGAATGTTAGGATTGCCTATTTCTGGTACTGTCCTCCCGCTTCTCCGGTTATCAGACAAAATAGCCTCTGCATGATCAATTAGGGCATCGACAAACCGGATAGCGCGCTCCACACTGTCACGTGCAATGAACTCCTCTATATCTACCAGATTTTCGCCAGCTTCCCGTGACCACGTTACGCTCATGGATTGTCCACACTTCTTCGTGCTTGTAGAGATTTCCGTAACTCGTCAGTCGTTTGGGTCTGCCCATTTTCTGCATCCGAAATTCCCCTCTCAACAGAATCGAGAAATGATTTTCGGTACACCAGTTCATCATAATCTGAAGCGGACAATAGCACTCCTGCAGGTTTGCTGTTTTGGGTAATGATAAGTGGATGTCTAGATGTCTGAAGTGTTTTGAACCACTTGGAAATATTGGTTTTAAATTCTGCAATTGGGACAATGTCATTACTGATTGAAATTGTTCTCATTATTATTGCTCCTTATATAGATTTTATTATAGTCAAAATATAGGCCAATAAAACGATCAATGCAAGTGCTCAGTTTCATTTTTTGTCGTCCAACGGGGCCGGCCATGACCCGCCCGCCCAGTCTTTTCGGGCGGTCGGCGTCTATGGACGTGGTTAGGCAGTGTCTTTCAGGTAGTACTTGTAGTAGTATCTCAGTTAATGATTGAAGCAAATGTATACGCACGATTGCAAACAGGGCAGGATGTAGTATCTTTACTGGTACTATTCAGGGGGACAGTCCATGCACGACAAACGCAGAAGCGGCATACTCCTGCACCCGACATCCCTGCCGGGTCCGGACGGCAGCGGCACTCTCGGTGAGGAGGCTTTCCGCTTTGTGGATGTGCTGGCTGCTGCCGGGCAGACGCTCTGGCAGATTCTGCCCCTCGGCCCGCCCGGCTGCGGCAATTCGCCCTACTCCTGCTTTTCGGCATTTGCCGGTAATCCGCTGCTGATTGATCTGCGTCAGGTTGCTGCTGACGGTGATCTGGAGCTGAGCGACCTGCAGGCTTTCCCGCATGCCGGCCGGATAGATTTTCCCGCGGTGACCGGCTACAAGCTGCCGCTGCTGAGGAAGGCTGCCGAGCGGTTTTTTGCAGCAGGAGAGCAGTCGCGCCGGCAGGAGTTCTGGCGCTTCTGCGATGCAACCTTCTGGCTGCAGGATTATGCGCTCTATGCAGCCCTGAAGAGCCATTTCAAGGGGCAGGGGTGGAACAGCTGGCCGGATAGGATCAGAGGCCGTGAACCAAGCGCCTGTGAACAGTATGGCGAACTGCTCGGCAGCGACATCGGCTTTCACAAATATCTGCAGTGGCAGTTTTCGCGGCAGTGGCAGCGGCTGAAACAGCATGCCAATGAGCGTGGCCTGCTGATCTTCGGCGACGCGCCGATCTTTGTCGCCCACGACTCTGCCGATGTCTGGTGCAATCAGCATATCTTCATGCTTGCTGCCGACGGAAACCCGCTGGCCGTCGCCGGGGTGCCGCCCGACTATTTCAGCAAGACGGGCCAGCGCTGGGGAAATCCGCTCTATAACTGGGAAGCTCTGGCTGCCGACGATTACAGCTGGTGGCTGGCGCGCCTCAGGAGTGATCTGGCGCTGTACGATATGCTCCGCATCGACCATTTCCGAGGCTTTGAAGCCTACTGGGAGATCCCGGCTGGTGAGCGGACCGCTGTCACCGGGCGCTGGGTCAAAGGCCCGGGAGCCGCTTTCTTTGACAGGGTGCAGAGCAGTTGCGGCGAGCTGCCGATCATTGCCGAAGATCTCGGTGTCATCACGCCCGAGGTTGAAACGCTGCGCGACCGCTACGCCTTTCCCGGCATGAGGATTCTGCAGTTTGCATTTGACAGTGATGCCGACAACTCCTACCTGCCGCACAACCATATACCCGGCTGCGTAGCCTATACCGGCACCCACGACAACGACACGACAACCGGCTGGTTCAGCGCTCAGCCGCAGGAGAAAAGAGAGCGGATCTGCAACTACCTGCGCTGCCTGCCTGCCGAGGCGCCCTGGCAGCTGGTCCGGGCCGCGCTGGCATCCGTTGCCCGCTATGCGGTCATCCCGCTGCAGGACCTGCTCGGCCTGGACAGTGCCGCCCGGATGAACATTCCGGGTGTTGCCGACGGGAACTGGGGGTGGCGGATGCCTCCGGATTATGAACAAGAGGAGAATATCGGCCGGCTGCGCGAGCTGACGGCAATGTACAACAGGAATGGTCAGCAATAGCGGTTGAATTTTGCACATCGATTTGCTAGGGTTTAACTACAATATCGCACAGAAAGGAAAACCATCATGCCTGAAAACCAGTTCAAATTTGATACCCTTGCCCTGCACGCCGGGCATACTCCCGATGGGACGACCCTCTCCCGCGCCGTCCCCATCTACCAGACAGCTTCCTACATGTTCAAAAGTTCGGAGCATGCCGCCAATCTCTTTGGCCTCAAGGAGTTCGGCAACATCTATACCCGGCTGATGAACCCGACCACCGATGTGCTCGAGAAGCGCCTGGCCGCCCTCGATGGCGGCGTCGGCGCCCTGGCGGTCGCTTCCGGCCAGGCGGCCACCACCTATGCGGTCCTCAATATTACCGGCGCCGGCCAGAATATCGTCTCCACCTCCTACCTCTACGGCGGGACCTATACCCTGTTTCACTACACCCTGCAGCGCCTCGGCATCAAGGTCAAGTTCGTCGATACCTCCAATCCGGAGAACGTCCGTAAGGCGATCGATGCCAATACCCGCCTGGTCTACATGGAGTCGGTGGGCAATCCGAAAAACAATGTGGATGATTTTGAAGCAATTGCCAAGGTTGCCCATGACGCCGGCATCCCGTTCGTGGTGGACAACACCGTGACCACCCCCTACCTGTTCAAGCCGCTGCAGCACGGCGCCGACATCGTCGTCTACTCCCTTACCAAGTTCATCGGCGGCCACGGCACCAGCATCGGCGGGGCTGTTGTCGACGGCGGCACTTTCCCGTGGAACAACGGCAAGTTCCCCGAACTGGCCGAACCGGACCCCTCCTACCACGGTCTCAACTACTGGGAGGCGCTCGGCAGCCTTGCCTACATTCTCAAGATGCGGCTGACCCTGCTCAGGGATATGGGGGCCTGCCTGTCGCCGTTCAATGCGTTCCAGTTTATCCAGGGGATCGAGACCCTGCATCTGCGGGTGGCGCGTCACGTGGAGAATGCCCAGAAAGTCGCCGAATGGCTGGAAAAGCATCCGCTGGTCTCCTGGGTGAATTACGCCGGGCTCCCCAGTCACCCGGATCATGCCCGGGCAAAGAAATATCTGCCGAAAGGGGCCGGTGCCATCATCGGTTTCGGGATCAAGGGGGGGTTGGAAGCCGGCAAGAAATTCATCGACAATGTGAAGCTGCTTTCCCATCTGGCCAACATCGGCGACGCCAAGTCACTGGTAATCCATCCCGCTTCCACCACCCATCAGCAGCTGACCGCAGCGGAGCAGGTTTCCACCGGCGTGACCGCCGACTTCATCCGTCTCTCGGTCGGGCTGGAGGATGTAAGCGACATTATTGCCGATCTGGAGCAGGCGCTGCAGGTGTCGCAGTAGCAGTCGTCCCGACAACAGGTCATAGCCTGTCACCAACAGAGAACAAAGGAGAGTTGCATGAATATTGTCAGAAAAATTTCAGTTGTCTCGGTACTAGCTTCACTGCTGTTTGCGCTGCCTGCGTTTGCCCAGCAGGCTCCGGAAACGGAGGAACAGAAGACCCTCTATGCGATCGGCCTGATTATCGCCCGGCAGCTCGGGGTGTTCAATCTTGCACCGGGCGAGCTTGACTGGGTCAAGGCCGGGTTGACCGATGCGGCAACCGGCGGCAAGCCTGCGGTCGATGCTGCCGCATACAACGACAAGGTGCAGGAGCTTGCCAAGGCGCGCCGCAAGGCTCAGGGCGACAAGCAGGCCGCAGCCGGCAAGGAATTGCAGACCACAGCCGCCGCAGAGAAGGGGGCGATTAAAACCGGTTCAGGAATGATCTACCTCTCCCTCAAGGAGGGGACCGGCGCAGCTCCGCTGCTCACGGATACGGTCAAAGTGCATTACCGCGGCACCCTTGTTGACGGCAAAGAGTTCGACAGTTCCTACAAGCGCAACAAGCCGCTGGATTTCAGGCTTGACGGTGTCATCAAGTGCTGGACAGAGGGGCTGCAGAAGATGAAGCCGGGCGGCAAGGCAAAGCTGGTCTGTCCGCCCGCCACAGCCTATGGCGATAGCGGCGCCGGTGATATGATCCTCCCGGGAGCGACCCTTGTTTTCGAGGTGGAGCTGCTTGAGGTCGTCAAGAAATAGCGGCAGCGGGTCAGACTGATGTCACTCAACCGCTTCAATAAATCAGGTGCCCTCCGTGATGCGGCCATAAAGCCTCATCACGGAGATTTCGGTTCCTCTCTGCGGCTCTATCTGCTGCTGCTCCTTGCCGTTTTCACCATAGACTGCCTGGAGGCCTGGCTCACACCAGTGCTGTTTGCCGGCACTCTCCCCATCCCGATAATTTATTACGACGCAGTCTTTACGACGCTTTTTATCGCGCCTTTTCTCTGGTGGTTTGTGATAAAACCTCTGCAGAAAAGGGCAATCGATGAAAGAGTCCGCTATGAAACGGTCAAGTCGCAGGTGGTTGATGCGATCGTGACGATTGACCGGAACGGGGCGATAATTTCCTTTAATCCGGCGGCTGAGCAGATTTTCGGCTACTCACCTGAGGAAATCAGCGGCAGGAAGGCAGCAGATCTCTTGTGTGATGTCATGCTGACGGCTGAAAACCTGGAGCTGCTTGCCAGCAGGGATGAACCGCTGCCGCCACAAATCCATAAGGTCACCTGTCAGCGCAAAGATGGTCAGCCCCTCAAGCTGGAAATCACGGTAAGCCTGCTGCTGCTGGCCGGGACTTCGCAGTTCATCGTCATCATGCGGGACATAACAAAGCGGCTCAGCCTGGAACAGGAGACCAAGGAGATGCAGGCGCGGCTGCTTCAGGCAAACAAGATGACCGCCCTTGGCCTGATGGTCTCCGGTGTAGCCCATGAGGTGAACAATCCGAACAACTTCATCCTGGCCAATGCCCAATTGCTGGAAAGATCGTGCAGCGACATCATCAAGGTGCTGCGCGAGTATCACAGGGAAAACGGTGATTTTCTGATCGGCGGACTCCCTTTTGCCGAAGTGGAGCAGCACTTCCCGGAAATGATAACGGGCATTGTCGGCGGAACCCAGCGGATCAACAGTATCATCAATAATCTGAAGGCCTTTGCCCGTCATGGGGGCGGAGAACAGCTCCGGCAGATCGACCTCAACCAGGCGGTAACAACTGCCGTATCCATTGTCAGAAGTCAGATTCTGCAGCATACGAACAGATTCAGTGTCGAACTGGCTGACAACCTGCCGCCGGTTAACGGCAACAGTAAACAGATCGGTCAGATGGTTATCAATCTGTTGATGAACGCCTGCCAGTCGCTGCAACGGGAAAGTTGCGCCATTACCCTCAAGACATTTCTTGATGAAACAACTGCAGAAGTGGTCATCGCTATAGCTGACGAGGGTGAAGGGGTGCTGCCCGAATACCGTGAGCGGTTGCTGGAGCCGTTTTTTACCACCAGGCAGAAGAGTGGCGGGACAGGGCTTGGGCTGTCAATCTCGCATACGATCGTCAAGGAGCATAACGGCACTATCACCTTTGAGACGGAGCCCGGGAGAGGGACGACATTTTATGTGCGAATCCCGGCGGTTGGTACTGAAAATTCAGCATACATGGAGAAGCGGTGACCTATACAAAGCTTGTACTTCTGGTTGATGACGAAGAGTTGACTCTTAAATCCGCGAAACTCTGCCTGAAAGGCAGCGGTATCAGCAATATTGCCACTCTGGCCGACAGTCGCGGCGTGCTCTCCTTTCTGGAAGCCAATCAGGTTGCCGTAATTCTCCTCGATCTCAATATGCCCGATCTGACCGGCTTGCAGCTTCTCCCCCGGATTGTGGAGCGCTTTCCGCATATTCCGGTCATCATGATGACGGCGAGTGACGAGATAGCCAATGTTGTGGAGTGTATGAAGTCCGGTGCTTTTGATTATCTGGTAAAACCGGTCGAATCCAGCCTCCTTGTTGCTTCGGTACAGAAGGCACTGGAGCTTTGCGATATCTCCAATGAACTTTCCACCCTCAAGCAGCGTTTCCTTGCCGACCGGCTCGAAAATCCCGCAGCCTTTGCCGATATCGTCACCAATAACCGGAAGATGCGGGCGCTTTTTCAGTATGTCGAGGTTGTGGCACCTACCCGGCAGCCGATCATTGTTACCGGCGAGACAGGAACCGGCAAAGAGCTGCTGGCCCGGGCGATTCACGCCCTGAGCGGCTGCCGGGGCGAGCTGGTCGCGGTCAATGTGGCCGGGCTCGATGACAATATGTTTGCCGATGCTCTCTTCGGGCATACCAAGGGGGCGTTCACCGGCGCCGAAAAGCCGCGGGAAGGGTTTATCGGCAGAGCTGCCGGCGGTACGCTGTTTCTCGACGAAATAGGCGATCTGAGTGAACTGTCGCAGATCAAGCTGCTGCGGCTGATGCAGGAGAAGGAGTACTATCCGGTCGGTTCCGACATCCTCCGCAAAAGTGACGCCCGCATCGTCCTGGCTACCAACCGCGACCTTGGCGAACTGGTTGCCGCCGGAAAGTTTCGCAACGATCTGTACTACCGGCTCCGTGCCCATCAGGTACATATCCCCCCTTTACGGGAACGTGCCGATGATATTCCGTTGCTTGCCGAGCATTTTCTCGCGGATGGGGCAATACTGTTCCGTAAGCAGAAGCCGGCCGTCCCGCCGGAGGTGATGACCCAGTTGTCAAACTACCAGTTTGCCGGCAATGTGCGCGAGCTTGAAGCCATGATGAATGACGCTGTTGCCCGCAACCAGGGAGAGCCGCTTGCCATTGAAAACCTGGACGGGTCGCAGAGTCATGCAGCAGTTGTCGAGGCGCCTCAGGGGCGATTTGTCGGTGGAAGCTTTCTGACAGCTGTCTTTGGCGGGTTTCCGACCATGGAGAAAATGGAGGATTACCTGATTGCCGAGGCGCTGAAGCAGTCCCAGGGGAATCAGGGGCTGGCGGCTCAGCTGCTCGGCATCAGCCGCCAGACGCTGAACAGGCGCCTCAACGTGAACAGGGAACCGTAAGCCTCCTGCGGTGAATCCTCTGCGGCAGAGTGCGCCGTGGGGAATGAAGGCTGGCTGCTGGTCAGGTGCGGCGAGCGCAGTGCGCCGCCCGACCTTTCTCGTGACGCCTGACAGCCGTGTAACCCTCAGAGTCTGAACGAAGTCGTCAGGATTCTCGTTACCGCTATGGCCGCAAAGCCGCAGTTCATCAGCATGGCGGCTATGGCCGCCCTTTTCTGCACTGCCGGGATTATCTCCCCGAGACTTGCATGCCCTCTGGACAGCTCCGCAACACCACACCCCGTTCCGCAGATAACCCCGCCAAGCAGACAGCCGTAGAGGATGTAGCCGACATGGCCGTACTCTTTCTGGAGAATGCAGAAAGGGCAGTGGTGGGTCGGCAGCTCATAGAAGTAGAGCGAGATGAACGAGATGAGCGCCACGCCGGCTACCAGGAACAGGCCGAGCGACAGTGCCGCAAAAACAAGCCAGCCCCTGCTTTGCACCAGCGAATAGACGCCACTGGCCAGGTAGAGAAGGAAGGCGCTCGTAAACACCGCTATCATCAGCTTTGGCGGCAGTGTGGCAATATCCCCGGTGATGCTCTCTCTGGCGCCGCCGAACAGTGAGCCGCAGCAGGAAGTGATGACATCCGCTTGCAGGCCGGTGAAATAGAGGGTCTGGAGAACAGCCTCTGCCGTAAACAGCAGGGCGATCAGCGCCAGCAGCAGGTATTTCGGCTTGATCAGCGGATAGTCATACCCCTTGCTGTCAAGGTGATTGCTGATCAGCCAGGTTCCGGCGATGACGCAGTTGCCGATTTTCAGCAGCAGGAGAGGATAGCCGTAGCCGTTTGCGGCCAGGCTGCCGGCAGCGCACATGGCGCCGGTAAACAGGTTGTGAATGCTGTCGGTTGTCTGGATAAAGAGGAAAAGGGCAAGTATCTGGAAGGCGAGGGTATATGCCATGATAACGGAAATCAGGTAGGTTTTCCGTTCCAGGACAAGCTGCTGTTCACTGCCGCTGGTCAGGTCCCAGCGGCGGTGTATTCTGAGCCCGTAGGCGCCGGCATAGAGAGTCATCGCCGCGGTCGTCAGCGCTGCGCCGCCAAGGGCGATGACCGCCGGGTGCTGGATCATGCTGCTGCATCCGCCACCACTCTGCCGTCGCGCATGGTGATGACCGTGTCTGCCAGAGGGTGGGAGAAGACTATCGGGTCGTGGCTGGCGATAATGATGCTTTTCCCGGCCTGCCTGAAAGCGCCGACTATTGCCATGAACTCGGCGGAAAGTTTGCTGTCGAGATGAGCTGTCGGTTCATCGGCAATGATCACATCCGGATCGTTAATCAGCGCCCTGGCTATTGCCACCCGCTGCAGCTCACCGCCGGAGAGCCACTCGACTCTGGATTCGGCATGGCGGGCAATGGCGAAAGTCTCCAGCAGTTGCAGGGCTCGCTGCCGGAAGAAGTGGCGGTTCTCCCCGGTCGGATAGGCGGGGAGCATGATGTTTTCCAGCACGGTTATGCCGCGCAGCAGATTGAACTGCTGAAAGATGAAGCCGAACCGTTGCCTCCTGATTTCGGTCAGGAACCGCTCCGGGAGACTGGAGATATCGATACTGTTCTTTGCGGCCGCATTTTTCATGAAAGCGGTGCTCATGCCGGTCAGGTGAATTCTTCCGGAGGTCGGGCGGCTCATGCAGCCGACCAGGGAGAGCAGGGTGGTTTTGCCGGAACCGCTCGGGCCCTTGAGGACTGTCAGTTCCTGACGTCTGATGGTCAGGCTGATATTGTCCAGCGCCAGGAACTGATTGGGCCTGCCGGCGTTGAAGCATTTGCTGACCTGGGACAGTTCGATCATCTCATGACCTCATCGCCGTATCGGGATCGATGGTGGCGGCGAGCCATGACGGGATGATAGTGGCAGCGGTATAGGGGAAAACCGTCAGAAAGAAGATGACGGCAGTCTGGTACGGGTTGATGACCGGGTGCAGGCGGAAATCGGGGTACAGTACGGACCACCCCTTCAACGCTCCGGCAAAGAGCCCGGCAGAAAAGAAATAAACGTGGCAATAGGCAATGATTATCCCCAGCAGGAACGCAGTCAGTGAAATGGCAATGCCCTCCCAGAATTTCAGCAGGAGAATGTCGGCCGTCTCCCAGCCGATCGACTTCAGAATGCCCATCTCCCGCCGCTCTTCGGCGGAGAGTCCGGATGCCTTGTCCCAGGCAAATATGACAAAGGCGAGCACTGCCATCGCCAGGATGACAACCATCATCCCGCCGCGCCAGTCAAAGATAGCATCATAGGTCCGCAGGATTTCACTCTTGAGAATCGGCCGGCTGGCAGGGAGCAGTGCGGCAATCTTGTTGGCAACCGTCCGGGTCTCCTCCGGATTGGCCACGGTAACGGCGAGATCGGTAGCAAAGCCCTGCGGAAAGCCGAACAGGGCGCTGAAATCGTCCTTTGCCACCAGCACCAGGTCCGCGGCGAGAATCTCGGATTCCAGCGGCAGAATCTTTTTCACTGTCAGCAGCAGCGGCGTGCTGTCTGCCCGGCGCAAGCTGAATATATCCCCATCACTGAGACGCTGGCTGTTTGCCACGCCCTGGCCGATCACCGCTTCCCGGGGCTGCAGCGGCTCATCGCCATAGGCTTGGATTGTGTAGTTGGCGCCGAAAACCGGATCGTAGTAGTACCCCCAGTAGCGCGGCGTGACTGCGGTAACGCCGCGAATAGAGGCGATCCTGTCGCTGCTGCTGACCGGGATCAGGTCGTGGCGTCCTGCCATCAGCTGTTGCACGACAATATCGGGAGCTTCCTGCAGCAGGAGCGCTGCTTCCGCTTTCAGTGACTGGACCAAAAAAATCAGCGAGGCGATAACAGCGACGATCAGCGTGTAGAGGGTAAGGAGCGACAGATTCTTCATTTTGCGGCGCAGCAGCGAAGAGATGGCAAAATCAAGGATGTTGCGGTGGCGGTCAAGGGCTGGCTGCATCAGGGGGTCCGTACCTGTCTGTCAGGAGGGAGCAGCAGC